>JBIIGO010000047.1:0-8248 GCA_044236405.1 Aurantimicrobium sp. | reverse complement strand
CGCAGCGTTGCCTGAAGAGCTGCAGGATCAATATCGCAAGAGCATTCCTGCAGGTCGTTTTGCTCAACCCTCAGAAGTAGCAAAAGTGTGTGCTTGGTTGGCGTCTGATGATGCAGGATACATTTCCGGTGCTGTTATTCCGGTTGATGGCGGCCTAGGAATGGGTCATTAAAGCCCGAAAAGTTTCAAGGCTTCGGAGAGGTCTCGAACATTGATCGAAACATCGGCGCGTTCTTGGACAATCGGTTTTGCGCAAAATGCAATACCCAGTCCAGCTGCTTCCATCATGAGTAAATCATTGGCTCCATCGCCGATTGCAACAGTATGAGCGATATCAATGTTGTACTGTTCTGACCAGTCCTTTAATGCTTGTTTTTTTGCCTGTGCATCAACTATCTCGCCAAGGATTTTTCCGGTTAAGACCCCGTCATAAACTTCTAAACGATTGGCTTTCCATGCATCAATATTCAAATTTTCTGCGAGCGGATCGAGAACTTCATGGAAGCCGCCACTGACAACAGCGACTTTTCCTTCATGCTCGTGAATGGTCTCAATGAGTTTGTGAGCACCCTGTGTGACAGTGATGCTTTTTCGAACGTCATCAAAAACACTGATGGGTAGACCGTTCAGAGTTTCTACACGTTGAATCAAACTTTCTGAGAAGTCAATTTCACCGCGCATTGCGCATTCTGTGATCTTTGCAACTTCATCACGTGTACCTGCGTACTCGGCTAATAACTCAATAACTTCGTTGTCGATAAGTGTTGAGTCAACATCAAGAACAACCAGAAATCTTTTGTCCACTGGGGTGTTGTCTGGGCTGACAGTGTTCATAGTGTTACGCGAATGCCTTTTCCTAGAACGACCAATACCAAATACGCTGAAGCCACGTGGAATTTCCCCGCTCTCGGCAACACCAATTCTGAAACCAGATACAACATTGGTTTCTCCTTAAAGAATAACTGCTCGCATAATCTATCTGTGCGCACACGAACTTGATCAAAGATTTCATGTGGGGGTTTTCACCCAACGCCAGAGCGCTCATCTGGCATTGATCTGGTTAGTCTCAAAAACATCAGTTTTTTGATTCACAACCCGGTGAGAAGATTCCGAAAACCTTCTGAGGCATGTCACCAGATGTGAACACAGGAGATGAATTCAAGAAACGTTCTCATAAAAAAGCGATAGATGAACGTGCTGGATTACCACTCAACTGGGAGGCAATTGCTGAGCAAACGCGTGGAATATGCGAAAGAGTGCTCGCCAACTAGCTACGATTGAGCCATGGCTCAGGTTCTTTCATTTACTAACACCCGTCTTGTTCGAGAAGGTAACACCATCGTCTCTGATCTGAGCTGGAACGTCACTAGCGATCAACGCTGGATCGTTCTTGGGGCTAATGGTGCAGGGAAAACATCCATTCTTGAGATGGCCTCTGGCTGGGAAAAACCCACTTCTGGAAGTGTTGTTGTCCTAGGTGATGACGTCTCAACCACAGACCCAGAATGGCTTCGCCCTCGAGTCGGGTTTGCATCGTCGTCCATGGCAAAGAAGTTTTCTCCTACAGAAACGGTTGCAGACGCTGTTGTTACAGCGGCTTATGCTGCTGCGGAACGTCGTGGGGAAGAATTCGAAGAGATTGATCTTCGACGTGCTCGTCGCGTTCTTTCTGAATGGAAATTAGCTGACTTATCTACACGTTCCGTCGTGTCTCTTTCTGAGGGTGAGGCCAAACGTCTGCAAATAGCTCGTTCCATCATGACTGACCCAGAGCTTCTTTTGCTTGACGAACCCACAATTGGTCTTGACCTCGGATCCCGTGAGGAAATACTTCAGATGCTGGGATTCTTTGCCAAAAACCCTCAGGCTCCCGCCATTGTTATGGTCACACACCATGTTGAAGAGATCCCACTGGGTTTTACCCATGTCCTTATTCTCAAAGAGGGAGCGGCATTTGTTGCTGGTGAAATCACACAGACGCTAACTAGTGAGAACCTCACTTCAGCTTTTGGAGTCTCTGTGACAGTGCACAACAACGCCGGACGATTCCAGGCCACAGCAACGCTTTAAATCTCTGATACTATTGATTCTTGGTGCTTTTGCGCCCACACACTTTCTGTACATAGAAAGCTATGTACACATCAAAAGGAATTTTCATGAAGTCTGACATTCACCCCGCATACGGTCCTGTGGTTTTCCACGACTTGGCCTCAGGCGAATCATTCTTAACTCGTTCAACCATGACCTCTTCCAAGACCACAACGTGGACCGATGGAAATGAGTATCCCTTGGTAGATGTCGAAATCTCTAACGCATCTCACCCTTTCTACACAGGAAAGCAGCGCATTATGGACAGCGCAGGTCGTGTAGAGAAGTTCAACAAGCGTTTCTCCGGTTTCGGAAACTAATCTTCACAAAAAAAGACCCGAGTAATCGGGTCTTTTTTTATGTCTCTTATCTCACCGGCCAGAGGCCATCGCCAGGATAGACCGGAAGATTCTGGCTGCGACGCCATGTCGCATAACTTTCAGCCTGTTCTTTAGCCCACTGAACTTGAAGATCGTGAAGTTCTTCTGCGGGAAAAGCTAGATCTGCCGCGAATTTTTTACCTATTGCTTGAGCAACACGGCCTGCGGCGATCGCATCGACTGAGGCGTCGTGGGCGCCAGTGAGGTCAACGCCGTAGTGCGCAGCAGTAGCTTCTAATGTTCTTTTGCCTTTGCGGAACTTATCCATTTGTTTGTCAATAATCAGTGGATCAACGATAGGTTTTGGCGTTGAGAGGGCAGAAAGGTTATATCGTTGCGCTTCTCTATCAAGAATCGTGAAGTCGTAGGAAGCGTTATAGGCAACGACGGGGATACCAGAGTCCAACAGTCGTGACAGCGTAGTTAAAATTTCAGAGATACTCTCTGTAGCAGGAGTCCCCTCTGCCCTCATACGTTCTGTGGTGATGCCGTGGACAGCCGTGGCTTGTTCAGGAATATCAATTCCGCAGTCAATAAGCCAATTAAGAGGTTGTTCAACCTCACCGTGGGCGTTCAATACACTCACGTGTGCAGAGACTATTCGAGTGGTTTCCGGTGCAATACCTGTTGTTTCAGTATCAAACACAGCAATGATGTTGGCCCATTCAGGCAATCCTGTATTACTCACAAATTCACTTTAGGCATACCTACTGACATCCGGCTTGGCGACAGGCTGTCGTCTTACACTTAGAGAGATGATTGTATCTTCCCCATTTACAGAAAAACTTGATCGTATCCCTACGACCGAGCACACCCTGACCCTGGGGAAATCTGACACTCACTATTGGGAATACGGTGATCCGTCGACACCTATCGATCTCATCCTCATTCATGGTTTTCGCGGCGATCATCATGGTTTAGAGCCAATTGTGGCCGAACTTGGTCCAAACATTCATGCCATCATTCCTGATCTTCCAGGTTTCGGCGCCTCAGATTCTCTTTCCCCTCAGGCAGATATCGACTCCTTTTCCAGCTGGCTAACGCTGTTCTGGTCCTCGTTGAATACCTCATCTCACACCGTTATTCTTGGGCACTCATTTGGCTCCATCATTGTGTCTGCAGCTTTAGCCCAGGGATTCCCGGCTCATCGAGCCATTCTTATCAATCCCATAGCCGCTAATGCGCTGACTGGTCCACGAGCAGTCCTGACAAAACTTGCTGTCTTTTACTACGCTGTGGCAGCAAAATTACCGCCCCGGTTAGGTTTTGCCTTGCTGAAAAATAAAGTTATTGTCCGAATGATGAGCCACACAATGGCTAAAACTGACGACAAAAATCTCCGGCGGTGGATTCATCATCAACATGATCTCTACTTCAGCGTGTTCTCGAGCCGCTCCTCTGTATTAGAGGCATTTACAACCTCTGTGAGTCATGACGTAAGCGAATTCGCACCACACATTTCTCAAGAAGTTTTTCTTATTGCAGCAGAAAAAGATGACATTACAGACTTGGCCAAACAGTTTGAATTAGCGTCGTTACTTCCTCGAGCACGCATGGAAGTGATTGCTGATGTTGGGCACTTGGTTCATTATGAAGCTCCGGCACAAGCAGCAACATTCATCGCAGAGTTTTTAGGCAAAAACCGATGAAGATCGCTTTTGATGCTCGCTATATTCGCCCAGATCACCACGATGGGATTTCACGCTTTAGCTCTCGCATTGCCACAGAACTCGCCCCACTAGTATTGGCTCAAGGCGATGAGCTTGTTTTTGTTATCAGCGACGAACGTCAATTAGCTCACTTGCCACAGCTCCCATATATTTGTGTTTCATCCCCAACGTCACTGAAAGAGCCTTGGGTAGCCCATGCAATAAACACGCTTTCCCCGGATGTTCTCTACAGTCCCATGCAGACGATCGGTGCGTGGGGCAAAAAATATCGACTTGTCCTCACCATTCATGACCTCATTTATTATCGCTACCGCACGCCACCTCGGAATCTGAACGGTTTTATCCGACTTCTATGGCGCCTGTATCACTTGTCATGGTGGCCCCAAAAATATCTTCTGTCCAGATCAGATGCAGTGATTGCCGTCTCAGAGACAACAAAGAACATCATTCGTGAAAAACATCTGACAACTAAACCTGTCTATGTCGTCCACAATGCTGCAGATGGGCTTTCGAAAACAACAATGGCTCATAAAGCTCAAAGATCTAAAAATCTCATTTACATGGGATCTTTCATGCCTTACAAGAATGTCGAAACATTGGTGTCCATGATGAGGTTCTTGCCGGGGTATACCCTCCATGCATTGAGCAAAATCAGCGCACAAGACAGACAACGTTTAGAAGGAATTGACGGATCAGACAGTGTCGTCTTCCACAATGGTGTCGATGATCATACGTATAGCCAACTTCTTTCAGCAGCTACAGCACTGGTGAGCGCTTCGCGTGATGAGGGCTTCGGCATTCCACTTGTCGAGGCAATGAGCGTCGGAACACCTATCGTGGTTTCCGATATCGATATTTTTCATGAGATTGGCGGTAGCGCAGCGCTCTTTGCTCGCAGTGACGATCCTCAGGATTTTGCTCAGCACATTCTCTCGCTGGAACAGCCTGGCCAGTGGCTTAATCGCTCTGTTGAAAGTAAGCGTCAAGCCTTAACTTTTAGCTGGAAACGATCTGCGCAAGAGCTGTTATCCGCCCTTAATAACGTTGCAGGTAAGACTTTTTAATGGCCGCCATCGAATGTATTACGAATTTGGCTGCGCCCGATTTACAAGACTTTGTTAGCCTGACGGATGTTGCATTGCGTAAAAAGATTGAACCAGCATCTGGTCTCTACATTGCCGAGTCCCCAAAAGTAATTCGAAGAGCTCTGGAGGCCGGGCATATTCCCCGCGCGGTTTTGCTCAAAGAGCAGTGGTTAGAGGAAATGGCCGAACTTTTTCTGCGCCACTCGTGCAAGATCTATGTCGGTGATGATGATGTATTAGAAGATCTCACGGGGTTTCATATGCACCGTGGTGCGCTGGCTTCTTTTCATCGTCCCGAATTACCCTCGCTAAAGGAAGTTTTAGAGACCTCGTCGTGTGTTGTGATTCTGGAAAACATCGTTGATCACACCAATGTGGGTGCTATTTTTCGTGCTGTTGCAGGTTTAGGCGCAGATGCCGTGTTGATTACTCCACAGTGTGCCGATCCGTTGTATCGACGTTCAGTTCGAGTATCTATGGCGTCAGTTTTGCAAGTTCCATGGACACGCATTCCGGCATGGGACGAAGCCTCAGGTGTTCTCCATGACGCAGGCTTTCACATTACGGCGTTTGCATTGACTGATAGTGCGGTGCCTCTCAAAGATTTTGTGCAACGTGCGCCTGCAAAGTTAGCCCTTGTGTTGGGAGCTGAAGGTGATGGGTTGTCTTATGAGGCCTTGTCACATGCGGATTCTGTCGTTTCTATTCCGATGCATCATGGGGTTGACTCTCTTAATGTTGCGGCAGCAAGCGCTGTGGCATTGTATGCGTTAACAACGCGTAACCCCCAGGAGCCCCATTGACTTCACCTGCTGTCTATCGCCGTCGCCGGATTGTTGTTTTTGGCGGGCTGAGTTCTTTCCTCGTAGCATTGATTTTTTTGTTTGCAACCGCATCGGCTCCTCTACCGGTTGCTGCAATGGAAAGTTCGTTCCCTGAAGACTTCACACAAGCTCCTCCCACTCTTGTACTGCCAGCCGAGGGGACTCATGCACTTGCTGCAGAAGGTTTTGGTGTTCTTGCACAATCTGGCTCTGAGGCACAGCAGCCGATTGCCAGTATTACGAAGGTCATCACCGCATTGGTTATCCTTCAGGCAAAACCATTGTCGGGTGTTGATGATGAAGGTCCCATGATTCAGTTCACTCAAGATGATGTTGAATATCTAGCTCAGACGAAAGCAGAATTTGGCTCTTTCGAGGAACTGCCTACCTCAATGCAGATGACTCAACGTCAGGCCTTGACGGTGATGATGCTTACTAGTGCCAATAACTATGCACAAACGTTGGCTCGATGGGCTTATGGTTCACCAGAGGAATATCTTGACGCTGCCAATGTGTGGCTTGCATCTCAGGGTCTATCTGACACGTTTGTGGCAGACACATCTGGGATTGATGCTGGTTCCATGAGTACCCCGAGTAACTTACTTTCTTTGGGGTCGCTTGTTCTTGATAATCCAGCTCTTGCGGAGATTGTTTCGACGAAAAAAGCAGATATCCCAGGTCTTGGCGAAATATCAAATAGCAACAAACTTTTAGGCCAGTTTGGCGTCTCTGGAATAAAGACAGGAACCACCGTGGCCGCTGGTTCCTGCTTGCTGTACTCAGCAACTTTCAAAGTGGGAACATCCTCAGTCACCGTGATCGGTGTCACATTAGGAATGCAATCACAAGCCCAGGTTCGAGAAATTGTTTCGTTAGCACTCGAACAAACTCAGAGCTCTTTTCATGAGGTTGTCTTAACGAACAAAAATGATGTGGTTGGAACAGCGACGACATTGTGGAACTCTGTGACCCCCATAATTGCGTCAGAAACATTTGCGACGGTGGTATTTGGAAATACACCGATTACATCGAGATTTATCGCCGGTGAACTTCGAGATGGGCCCGAGGGGAGTCCCGCGGGAACAATAGAGATTATGGTTGGTGGGTCTCGAAGTACCGTCGAGGTTCTTACTCAAAATGAGATTCCTGCACCAGGTTTAGACTGGCGCCTGTCACACCTCTCAGATCTGTTTTGAACTGTCTAAGATAAACAGGTTATGTCCACAGCACACCCCCAATTAGGCTCCTTTGCTGCGGAACATTTATCGCCTGCGTATCCGTCACGAGCACCTTGGGGAACTGCAGAAAACCTTCGTGCCTGGCAAAGCGAAGCTTTAGCGAAATACTTTGAACGTGAACCTCAGGATTTTCTTGCCGCTGCCACTCCTGGGGCAGGCAAAACAACATTCGCGTTGCGGTTAGCATCTGAGCTCCTTCGAAGAAAAGCGATAGATCGGATTACGGTTGTAACCCCTACTGAGCATCTTAAAAATCAATGGGCTGATGCGGCTCATCGTGTGGGGATAAAACTCAATCCATCGTTTTCGAACTCAGAGAGACGACACAGTCCACAGTTTGACGGAGTTGTCGTGACCTATGCCCAAGTCGCCACAAAAGCTCACGTTCACAAGTCCTTGACTGAATCAGCACGCACCCTCGTGATTATGGACGAAGTGCATCATGGAGGAGACGCCCAAAGTTGGGGTGAAGCCATGAGAGAAGCATTCGGGGATGCAACACGCAGGCTTTCGCTCACGGGTACACCATTTAGAAGTGACCATTCACCCATTCCCTTTGTGACCTACTCACCTGATTCTTCAGGGATCATGGTGTCGCAAACAGATTATGACTATGGATATGGCCGAGCGCTCAAAGATGGTGTAGTTCGTCCGGTGATGTTTATGGTGTATTCCGGACAGATGCAATGGGTTACTCGTTCAGGCATGGACATGAATGCACGCTTAGGCCAGGACAACACTTCCGATGTCACAGCACAAGCCTGGCGTGCAGCATTAGACCCACAGGGTAAATGGATCCCTGATGTTCTTCACGCAGCCCATTACCGTTTGAAAGAAGTAAGAAAAACAATCCCAGATGCTGCAGGACTTGTCATTGCGTCTGACAAGAATGATGCTCGCGCATATGCTCGGGTACTTCATGAACTTACCGGTGTTCGTCCGGTCGTTGTTCTCAGCGATGAG
>JBIIGO010000046.1:0-8372 GCA_044236405.1 Aurantimicrobium sp. | reverse complement strand
ATCCCTATCGCAACCGCAATTGCCATTGTGATTGTGGGGGTCGCCTATCTTGCATTGCAGTGGGTCACCATTGGGGTTCTGGGCGAACGTGCTGGAGAAGGTTCTGTTCCGTTGCTGACTTTAGTCAATGAGACGGCCCCGCAAGCTGGCGCCATCATTATCGCCAGCATTGCTGCCATCGTTTCCCTCGGAGTATTGAACGCCTACCTGGCAGCAATCGGGAAACTTGGTGCCTCACTAGGTCGAGACGGTGATTTACCGAAGTGGCTGGCGTTGGGAGCAGAACCAGACCAGATCCCTAGGCGGAGTTTGTTTGTCACGTTCTTTGTCTCGCTGATCTTCTTTGCCATCTTGTTTGCGCAAGATTTTCAGCTGCTGACCCTTATCCCCATTCACCTTTCGTCTATGGTGGCAATTTATGTCTTGGGAATGACCGCAGCAGTGATTATTTTTCCTAGGTGGTCATTTGACTGGTTTGTGGCTGTTGTCGCACTCATCATGACCATCGTGTTACTGATCTTGAACGGCCCCAATGTCATTTTCACACTTGCCGTTGCAGCCATAGCCGTCATTGTGACAATCGTGAAAAGACAACTTTCTTCGAAAGTGTAGAGCTGTTACATCTCTTCGTGGGTTGTGGGATCTCCGCCCCATAACCGGCCACGCTCAAGCGCAGAGATAGCCTCTACTTCAAGGTCAGAGAGCTCAAAGGAGAAAATATCGAGGTTGTCTTGTTGGCGCTGAGGATCACCTGATTTTGGCAACGGAATGGTTCCTAGTTCAATGTGCCATCGCAAAATCAATTGCGCAGGGGTTACCTGACGAGCTTGGGCAAGTTCAACAATGACGGGTTCTTCTCTGATGCGGTCGTCTTTGCCCAGTGGACTCCAGCTCTCTGTTTGGATACCCAGTGCTTTGTGAACATCGAGCATGTGAGCCTGCGGGAAGAAGGGGTGTAATTCAATTTGGTTTACTGTCGGGGTCACCCCAGTGGCATCGATGATGTGCTTGAGGTTCTCTTCCGTGAAATTACACACCCCGATATTTTTCACCAGTCCGTCGTCCTTGAGCTCGATCATGGCTTTCCACGAATCCAGATAGCGTCCCACGCTGGGGTTCGGCCAGTGAATGAGGTAAAGGTCAATGTAGTCCAGGCCTAGCGAGGAGCGTGACTTTTCAAAAGACGCCATTGTTTCGTCGAAACCGTGAGCAGCACCTGGAAGCTTGGTCGTGACGATGATCTCTTCACGGGGTATTCCCGATTGAGCAACGGCTTTACCGACCTCGACCTCATTGTCGTAGCGCATCGCGCTATCAATGAGCCGATAGCCCGACTGCAATGCAGAGACGATGGAGGCGACTCCGTCATCACCGGTGAGCTTGTAGGTGCCCAGGCCAATCTGGGGAAGCTCTAGGCCATCCGGGGTGGTGAGTGTAGGGATGTTCATAATCAGTTCCTTAGAGGTTTACGAGGGAGAAAATGTCACGGCCGGCAAGATTATTCCTTCCACCGAGTGCGTCTAGTTCAAGAACAACAGCAATACCAGCAACCTGCCATCCCGCTCTCTCGATGAGAGAAATCGATGCTCCGATTGTTCCTCCGGTCGCTAAAACATCATCCAAGATCAGGACCCTGGAACCTGCAGGAAGAGAGGAAGGATTGACTTCGAGCGTTGCCGTGCCATATTCCAAGTCGTACGTTTCCCCAATGATGTCACCGGGAAGTTTGCCGCCTTTACGTATCGGAAGCACTCCTACCCCTGCATCTACTGCCGCTGCAGCAGCGAGGAGGAATCCACGGGCTTCCAGACCTGCAACTGCATCAAAACCACCGGCAAAAGGCTCAATGAGGCCGTCGACAATTGTGCGGAATGAAGGTCCGTGAGCGAATACCGGGGTGAGGTCACGAAACAAAATACCGGGACTCGGAAAATCTGGAATCGTGGCCATGCGCTGCATGACAACCTCAGAAGCAACACTCATATATTGAGCTTAGGCTTCCATTCCCGAAAGTTTTGCCGGTGAGAGCTCTCGCATGACATCTTCACGGCTCATGAGGCCAGCTTCGACCACTAAATCAGCCACAGGGCGACCAGTTTTGAGTGCTTGCTTGGCAAGCTCTGAGGCTGCGGTGTAGCCAATAAAGGGAATCAAGGCCGTGATGACACCAACGCTGGTAGCGACCATAGCTTCAAGGCGCTCCACATTTGCCGTGATGCCATCAACACAATTCACGCGCAACGTCATACAGGCTTGACCTAACCAGCTCATACCCTGCAACAGCGAGTAAGCAATGACGGGTTCAAAAGCGTTCAGCTGAAGCTGCCCACCCTCCGCAGCCATTGTCACAGTGACATCGTTTCCGGCAATTGCGTAAGCAACTTGACTGACTGCCTCGGGGATAACAGGGTTCACTTTTCCAGGCATGATCGAAGATCCTGCTTGACGAGCAGGAAGGTTGATCTCTCCAAAGCCCGCCTGCGGGCCCGATGAAAGCAAGCGAAGGTCGTTAGAAATTTTTGACAGCTTAATTGCTGAGCGCTTGAGAGCACCACTGAATGACATGAAGCCACCGGCGTCACTTGTTGCTTCAATCAAGTCAGGTGCACTGGTGATTTTCAAGCCTGAGATATCAGCTAAGTGACGCACTGCTGCTTCGCGGTAACCAGGGTTGGCAGTAATTCCAGTTCCAATGGCTGTTGCCCCAATGTTGATTTCAGAGAGCATCCAGATGGTTTCGGTCAGACGGTCATAATCTTCGGTCAACGTGGTAGCAAACCCGTGGAATTCTTGCCCCAAGGTCATTGGGACAGCATCTTGAAGCTGAGTGCGACCAACCTTCAAAATCTCTTTGAACTCTTCTCCCTTGGCATCAAAAGAGTCACGCAGAAGCCCCAGCTGTTCGAGGAGGTGGTTCAGCGAAAAGGCCAACGAAATCTTTACTGCAGTGGGATAGGTGTCGTTGGTTGACTGAGATTTATTGACATCATCAATGGGATGCATGTACTCATAGGCACCTTTGGCATGACCCATGATTTCAAGGCAACGGTTGGCAATAACCTCATTGGCGTTCATGTTTGTGGAGGTTCCCGCACCACCTTGAATGACACCGACTACAAATTGTTCGTGCCATCCGCCATCAATGATCTCTTGGCAGACCCGATCAATCAGGTCCGCTTTTTCTGGGTCGAGGACACCAATTTCTTTGTTTGCCCGGGCCGCAGCTTGTTTCACACACGCCAGAGCGGAAATAAGTTCTGGGAATACCGAGATGGGGCGCTTAGCAATAGGAAAGTTCTCCAACGCTCTGGCGGTGTGAATACCCCAGTAGGCGTTAGCAGGAACTTGGATTGTTCCGAGAGAGTCCGTTTCGGTTCTGGTGACCTGATCGGCGAAAGGAAGTTGAACATTTCCGGTGAAATTTCCCACACGATCTGTGGAGGATAAATCTACGGTGTTAATGGGACGAGTGGACGGGGTCTGTTCAGACACGTGTTATCAGCTCCGTTGCTGGGTAGAAGACTTTGTGGGTCATATAGAGGGTACAACTTTCGTTCGGGTGCGAACAAGTAGACAAGGCGATAAGTTCCAAGAAAAACTGACGTTTTTCTTGCCTAGCTCAGTTTTCTCAATAATCCCTTGATGAGTTTTTTCTTGGAATCAGTATAAGGAGGGAAAACAATGCTGAGTGTTTCTGGTTTGAGCGGCTTGGAGAGCATTGACTTTTCGTGGCTAAAGGTGTCGAAGGACCGCTTGCCCCGGTAAGCACCCATACCGCTTTCTCCGACTCCCCCAAAGGGAAGATCGGGGACACTGAGCTGAGCAACAGAAACGTTGAACACTAAAGAACCAGAACTGGTGCGCTCGGTAAACGCCTTTCGAACTCCTGCATCGTCACTGTAGACATATAGTGCGAGGGGTTTGGGCTTTGACCGAATGAACTCAATGGCATCCTCGACACCAGACACTGGAATCAAGGGCAAAATGGGGCCAAAGATTTCTTCGTCCATAACTGCAGAATCACGCGCAACATCTGTCAAGAGCGTTGGTGGGAAGTATTTTGTTGTGGCTACAGGTTTTCCCACAGCTCCCACTGTTCCTGAATCACGAAGTGACTTCAGGCGGTCAAACTGTCGTTTGTTGATGATTCGGCCATAGTCCAGGGAAGTTTCAGGGTTTGCCCCAAAGAATTTTTCAATAGCTGCGTGAACGTGTTGTTCAAAGGAAGCCAAAATCTCTGGGGTTCCCAAAATGTAATCGGGAGCAACACATGTTTGCCCGGCATTAATAAATTTGGCCCAGGCAATACGCTCACTGGCTACTTTCATATCTGCAGTGCTGTCGAGATACACCGGCGACTTACCTCCAAGTTCCAACGTGGTTGGAGTCAGGTTCTTTGCTGCAGCTTCAGCAACAATGCGGGCAACGCGGCCATTACCGGTGTAAAAAATGTGGTCATAGGTTTGCTCAAGAAGCCATCCGGTTTCTTCCGCAGCACCTTCGACAACAGTAATTGCCCGGCTGTCCAAATACACCGGGATCAAAGATGCCAACAGTTTGGAGGTTTCCCCAGACATTTCACTGGGTTTAACCACCGCAGCGTTACCTGCTGCAATAGCACCAATCAATGGTGCTAGCAGTAACTGCATAGGATAGTTCCACGGCGCGATAATCAACACCACACCTAGAGGCTCCGAAACAATGGAGGCTCGTGCGGGCATCACCGCAATAGGAACAGGGACTTTCTTGGGCTTCAGCCACGAATCTAGATGTTTTAGAGCGTAATCGGCATCGCCGAGAATGATGCCGATTTCGGTCAGCTGAGCTTCGGTAGAGCTTTTGCCCAAATCTGCCGCGAGCGCTTTTTCAAACAGTTCTGCGTTGTCAGCAACCATTGCCTTGAGAGCAGTGAGTTGGCTTACCCGCCAGGACTTTTGTGCGGTTATCCCTGAATCAAATGTCTCCCGAAGGGAGGCAACAATGGCGGTAGCATCTGAGCGTTTTTTCAGCATGGTCATACACCCAGACTACGCCTGGGCGCCTGAGAAAAGACTAAAAGGTGTTACTTCTTTTTTGGAACAACGTCATATCGACGCAGTTTCAACGCAGGGTTTGTTTCTCTGGCATCTTCGACCGCCTGAACATTGACGGTGGCAATGGAAACCCCCATTTGACCGCCCATATCAATCAGCGTCTCACCAATGGGAGAGATGACTCTCGACATTCCCACAGCCACAGGAGGAATTTGATCAGCCGCAGCAACATACACCGTGTTTTCAATCGCCCGGGCAGAGGTCAGGGCTGCCCAATGATGGGCTTTTTTAGGCCCTGACATCCATTCGGCAACCAACGCAATCACGTGGGCGCCTGCATCAACAATCCTGCGGGTAGTTTCTGGAAAACGCAGATCAAAACAGGTTTGCATCCCGACGACGACACCATCTACGTTGAAGGTTTGAGGTTCTTCTGCCGGATCTCCTGGTTGTAACCAGGTGCTCTCAGTGAAATTGAAGGCATCAAAAAGGTGCACTTTGCGATAGCGCGCGACAACGCCGGCCCCTGGCAACACGGCGATTGCAGTGTTGTAGGGCCGGGTGTCTTTATCAGAATCTGATTTTTCTAGCATGCCGACCACAATGGCGATATCGCAGGTATCTGCAAGATCTGCCATCTCATCAACGAACTGCCCATCTAGGCTCTCTGCATAGTCGTTGATCCATGGCCCAGGCTCTCCGCCTAAAACGGACGAGTATTCGGGAAGGACAATCATCCGAGCACCGTTTTCAGCGGCGGCATGAACTAATGCCTGAATAATGCCAACGTTGTCCGCAACGTTAGGTCCTGGCCCAAACTGTGCGACAGCTATTTTCACGCCACCTGGATCTTCTGATTCACCCAGATCATCATTCTTGGTTTCAAATTCTTCAGCCATTATTTTTTCTCCAGACCAAGAACCTCACGGGTTTTCTCAACATCAGCTTTCATCTGTTCTATCAGGGGTTCAACCCCTTCATACGCAACCATGCCTCTAAGCCTTGAGACGAATTCAATCTCTACGTCGTGGTCATACAAATCTTGGTTTTGATCCAGTAAATATGCTTCAACGCTGCGATGATGAACGTCATCAAATGTTGGATTCATACCAACTGAAATCGCACAGGGATACACGTGACCGTTGTCATGAAACCACCCGGCGTAGACACCATCAGCAGGAATCACTCCAGTTGCGTCAGCAGACATATTTGCTGTGGGGAAACCAAGCTCACGGCCTCGTTTAGCTCCGTGCACAACCTGACCCTTGACTCGGGGGAAACGACCCAACAAAAGAGCTGCTTGGGCAATATCCCCGGCGGCCATGTAGTTGCGTATCAGGGAAGACGAGGCTCGTGTCCCCTGGCTCACCGATACATCGTCAATGAGGACGACCTCGAAACCTAAGTGTGTACCCAGATTTTCCAGGGTAGTGATATCGCCGGTGGCATTTTCACCAAAACGAAAATCATGCCCTGCTAAAACAACCTGAGCCTGCAACGCATCAACCAGTATCTGCTGAGCAAATTCTTCTGGACTTAGAGAGGCAAGATGTTCGTCAAACTCCAGAACAACACACTGATCAACTCCTGCAGCTGCGATGAGTTCTAGACGTTCGGGGAGGGAAACTATGTCTTGCGGGCGCTCTTCAGGGCTTAGAAGGGCAGTGGGGTGGCGATCAAAAGTCACGACGGTGCTCTTGACTTGATGTTCGCGTGCGATGGTGCATAGCTGAGAGAGAATCTCACGGTGTCCTACGTGAACACCGTCAAACTTGCCAATGGTGACAGCACTAGGTCCTGCATCACGAGGAACACTGTGTAATCCAAAGTAGTTACGCATGACTATCGTTTGCCTTCAGGATGCTGGCGAAGCCAGATTAATCCCAGTACAGGCATGACTAAAGGAATGAAGAGGTACCCGGCCCCAAAGTTTGACCAAACGGTGTCGTCTGGGAACATACTCGGAACCATCATGCTGATTGCCCCAACAACAAGAACACCCACAAGCTCAAATCCAATAGTGATGTAGGCGATGATGTACCAGGTGTAACCGCGGGCGATCAGAGCAATTGTGGCAAGGATATACACCAGGGCAGCCAGTGTGGATAGCGAATAGGCCACAGGAGCTTCGTCAAATTTGGTGACAAGTTGAAAAAAAGAACGTCCTGTAGCCGCTAAAGCCAAGACTGCATAAATGGCAATGAGAACGCGTCCCAAACCCGAACGCCTAGAAACAGTACTCATTAGGTGCCCGCGCCTTGGACAAACCAAATTTGCCCCATGCGATAGACCATGATGGCAACCGAAAGCATGGCCACACCCAAAATCATGGTGCTCCAACGGCTGCGATCAATGAGCGCCCAGAAACCGGCACCAATGGGCACAAAAATGGCGCTAATCAAATAGATATAAAACTCAAACAAACTGCCCGTGGGTTCGTTACCCATGAGCGGAGACGCAATAGTGACGCCCAGTTGAACAATCAGCAGTAACGCAACAACACCGGTGAAACCCATTGTGATGTCACTGGGCCTGCGACCAATGGCGCCTAAAAACAAAGCCAAAATACCGCCAACGACCGCAACCCCTATTTGCAGGGCAGCAAACCAGTCAATCATGAGCTCCAAGAACCGCTTTCTACGGGGAAGTTAACCAGGATGCGGGAAATATTCTTTTTCACCGCAATCAGCCCTATAAGCCTATCTGTTGGGTCAATGACTGCGACCGGCCCAGAAGAATCTGGATACCCAGGTAACTCAATCTTTTTACCCTGACTCAAGTTCACAGCATTCGTTGAATTCACATCCACAACCGGGAACATCTGGCGAGCTGCCACCGCGGGTGAAAGCAGATCCGGTGCACCTTCCATAAACTCCAGATCAGGAGCATCTGTGACGTTAAAGTTGCCGATGCGCGTTCTGCGCAACATTGTGAGGTGGCCTCCAGCTCCCAATGCAAACCCCACATCCCGAGCGAGAGCTCGGATGTATGTCCCGGACGAGCACTCCACACGCACATCAATATCGATGTATGGCTGTCCCTCCTCTGTGCTGCCGCGACGAATCTGCTCCACATCAAAGCGATGAATAGTGACAGGTCGAGCTTTGAGCTGAACCTCGTGGCCTTCACGGGCTAATGCATACGCTCGCTTCCCATCGACTTTGATGGCGCTAAAGGAACTAGGAACCTGTTCGATGGCGCCAGTGAGTTTATTAACGGCGGCAATGATCGCCTCATCATCTACCCGGTCTAATTGCGACGCTGAAACCCAGCCGAGATACTCGCCTTCGGCATCATCGGTCGTCGTGGAACTACCCAGTCGAATGGTCGCAAAGTACT
>JBIIGO010000004.1:0-25773 GCA_044236405.1 Aurantimicrobium sp. | reverse complement strand
AATCAATCGACCAGGAGAAATATCCTTTTGTTGAGCCATCTGGTCTCGCGCAATCCATAACGAACGAGCAATCGCTAATTGTTGTGGCTTACTAAGTGTGTGTAGGCCTGAGAGTTTCCGCCATGGCTCAACCATGATTGGTTTATCTGGCTTATTGAGAGTTGCGTCAAATTCTTGTTGTGCCCACTCTCTCTTTCCGGATTCGATAAGAAGAGTATCTAACGCGTCCCGAAGATCAACCAATAACTCCACGTCTAGGGCTGCATAGGTCAACCACGAATCTGGAAGTGGGCGTGTGGACCAATCTGCGGCACTGTGTTCTTTTTTGAGATGAACTCCAAGCAGCTCTTCAACGACTGGACCTAGGCCGACACGATTCATCCCTAATAGGCGTGCTGATAGCTCGGTGTCAAAGATAATTTGTGGGTCAATTCCAACTTCCCTCAAACACGGAAGATCCTGACTTGCCGCGTGGAGAACCCACTCTTGATCTGCCAAGGGGGAAAACAGAGCTGACATATCGCCCAAAGCGGGTGCATCAAAAAGAAACGTTCCAGCATTTCTTCGATGAATTTGAATGAGATAAGCACGTTGAGAATAGGTAAAGCCGGACGCTCTTTCTGCATCAATGGCCAAGGGGCCAGTGCCGGAAAAGATTTTGTCTTGAGCAGAAAGAAAATCGTGAGGTGTGTCGATGACCTGAACGCTAATCACGCTCCCGGCGATGGGCCGTCAGGCTAGCGGCTTCAGATGTTGGTGGTAGCCCCGCCAGCATGCACAATAATTCTGCCCACGCCTCTGCTTGATTGCCCATGTCTGGGCTAGCAGGTGACCAAGATGCCCGTAATTCAATTTGTGCACCGTCGCCCTCAACAGCTAATTCACCAAGACCTGTGGAGAGAATTCTGGTTGCTGTTCCCGCGATGTTGAAAAATTCAGCTTTTCGGACGCTCAATGCATCCTCAAGCCACGACCATGCGACGTTGGCCAGAAAAGGGTCTAAGCCGATATCGCTTTCAAGAGGAGCTTGTGCATAGGAGACGACACGAAAAGCTCCACCCCAGGATTCTGGTTGTGATGGGTCGTACAGCAAGATAAATCGTCCAGTTCCATGCTGAGACTCGTGTTCATTCTCTGGAAGAAGTACATCAGCTGATAGGGCAAAACTGTATGGAGCTACCCCCTGTGGTGAGGGAAGAGGAGAGACGGTTATATCTTCACGAAAAACAATGTTGTTAATGCTTTCTACTGCACGTAAAAAATCAGCAGGAGTATCAACAGAATCAGCCATATCTAGAACATAAAAGACTGATAACCAGTCGAGTTATGCGGCTCGCCGCCAAAGCCCAAAAGCCATGTTGTGTTCGGTGTCTTTCAATTGCACAGTCAGGTCAAAAAGAGAATCTTTTGTCAGGACTGGGGGGAGCGTTGATATAAAATTCGTACCAGAAAAACTCAATGCAAGTTCGTCGAAACCATAGTGATGAGCCAACAACTCAGCTGTTACAAGACCGCCTTCACACAAAATATGAGTGTCATTTGATGTCAAGCCATGAATTAATGCCTCAACAGACTGATAAACAAATACTCGTGATCTATCCGGACATGTTTCCCAGGGCAGCTGACCTGAAAGGGAAAGAACACATAAACGACCCTTTGGTGGAAGAAACCACCCCTCAGCCCTGACCGACTCTGCGCCACTGATGACAACATCAGCACGGGCTCTAATGATTCTTAATAACCGTCGATCTTCTTTGTTTGTCAATGAAAGAGATGTTCCGTCTGCGCCCTTTACGTCATTCTTAGAACTGAGAACAAGGTTTAATCGCAACGTTCGTGACTGTGGCCAGGCATAGAGCTCGGACAATTCGTCATCTGATAAATCTGAAATGTTTTGAGCGGTATCCATCAAGACGTTTTTTCTCGAATTTGTCTTTTTATTCGAGCGAGCATTCCGGTCATACCACGCACGCGCAACGGTGAAATCAACGTGTTTAGTCCTAGTGTGCTGGGAAAATCATCTGGAATGGAAAGCGCCTCGTCAATACTTAAACCGGTAAGTCCTTGCACAAGGATGCTCGCAAAACCTCTTGTTGTAGGAGCTTGTTCAGGAGCTGTGGCATAAACCTGAACAGTTCGATCTTCAATATCAACAAAGATATAGACCGGTGACTGACACTCTTCAACTTTTTCCAACAGCTCAGGATGATCTCTATATTTCTCTGGAAGATCGGGAAGCTCGTCGGCAAATTCAATCAAAAGCTGAATTTTGTCTTGATCGCCTAAATCCAGGAAATCATCTTGTGTTTGTGCGAGGACATCAGGAAGAGACATTATTTCTCTATCCTAAAGCCAACGAAAGCGGTTTAGCCGATACTTCCTGGCTGAGCACCCACCACAATGGGTACACGAACAGCAGAGCCCCATTCAGTCCACGAGCCGTCATAATTCCGAACTCCGGTGAATCCAAGAAGATAGTTCAACACAAACCAGGTATGGCTTGAGCGTTCGCCGATGCGACAATACGCGATGACATCATCTCCTGGTTTGAGTCCAGCTTCATCGAGATAAATTTTCTCTAGTTCCGCACGTGATTTGAATGTATTATCCTCGTTGATTGCTTTAGCCCAAGGCACACTTGCAGCACCTGGAATGTGTCCGCCACGAAGGGCTCCTTCTTCAGGATATGCAGGCATATGGGTACGTTCACCCGAATATTCCTCAGGGGAGCGAACATCAATCATCGGCTTTCCAATGTGAGCTCGCGTGTCCTCTAAGTACGCTCTAATCGGCGGATCATTTCTGTCAATAACTGGATAGTCTGATCGAGAAATTGAGGGCTGTTCCTTGGTCAAATCCCTCTCTTCGGCTATCCACTTGTCTCTTCCACCGTCCATGAGTCGGACATCTGGATGCCCAAACAATTTGAACACCCACAGGGCATAGGCTGCCCACCAGTTACTTTTATCTCCATAGATCACTACAGTGCTTTCACGTGAGATGCCTTTAGAGCTCATAAGTTCAGAAAAAGCTGGTCCCTGGATATAGTCCCGCACGACAGAATCATTGAGTTCTGTGTGCCAGTCAATCTTTACTGCACCAGGAATATGACTAATTTCATACAACAACACATCTTCGTCAGACTCAACGATGACCACATTGGGATCTTTGAGATGATCGCTCACCCACTGAGTTGAGACAAGTACTTCTGGGTGAACATATTCTGCAAATTTTTCGTTTGTATCTATGGGAGCGTTCATTTTTCCTTTTTCTTAGTATTTCGCCAACGCCTGCAAATCACACGAGAAGGAATAGGCTTAGAGGTGCTCTTCGAGACTACGGTTAAGTCGGCGCAACGCCAAGCGACCAAGGGCAATTCACACCTTTTGTTGAGGAATATTTCACGCATGTCACAGATTCTCCACTTGATAGATCGCAATCCTTCTCTGGATCCTGCAGCTATTCTGACGAATCTTGTTCCCCCGCCTCAGTTTTCTGATGCGTCATTTTCTAACTACATCCCAAATCCAGACTTTCCTTCGCAGCAACTTGCATGTGATCTGCTGACGGAATTTGTCTCTACGACATCAGGAACAATCAAGCCCGGAAAACTTTTTTCACGTTCAAAAAAATCAGATGACGTATTACCAGGTGTATATCTTGACGGTGGCTTTGGTGTGGGGAAAACTCACCTTCTTGCCGCGACGTGGAATGCCGCTTCAGGAAGAAAGTACTTTGGGACTTTCCTGCAGTACACATCCTTAGTTGGGGCCTTGGGCTATGCCAAGGCGGTCGAAGCCCTCAAGGGCTCACGATTGATTTGTATCGATGAATTTGAACTCGATGACCCGGGCGACACCATGATGATGACCAGGATGTTGGGTGAACTTGTTGCAACGGGAACAAAGATTGCTGCGACAAGTAATACACCTCCTGCTGCTTTAGGTGAGGGGCGTTTTGCCGCTGCGGACTTCTTGAGGGAGATTCAAGCATTAGCGTCATTTTTTAACACCATCAGAATTGATGGAACTGACTATCGTCAACGAGCTATCGAGGGTGTTGCTCAAACTCTCAGCGACTCTGATTTGGCACAACGCGCAGAACAACTAAGTACCAACGGTCTCATAGTTTCGATCGATTCTTTTGACCAGGTCCTCCTGCACCTCTCGAGTGTTCATCCCTCTGTCTATGTCCAGTTGATTTCAGGTATCGAGAGTATTTGTGTCACTGATGTGCACATCCTCAACAACCAAACGGATGCCTTGAGGTTCGTTGCATTTATTGACCGCGTCTACGATGCTCAAATTCCTCTTTATGCAAGTGGCGTTCCCCTGTCCGAAATTTTTGGAGGAGACATGATTCATGGGGGATACCGTAAAAAGTATCTTCGATGTGTTTCTCGCCTCATCGCCCTCACACACTCAGACAAGTAACACAATCGTCACATTGCTTGGCACGTTGTAACACAGACGACACCGTCGAAGACTTCGCCGGAAATCTTTCCTCGGCACACTCAATATCAGCGTCATAAGACGCATACGCATTGAGAAAGAGGACAACATGGATCAAGGAAATACTGCCTTTGTGTTGATGAGCGCTGCACTCGTGCTGCTGATGACACCAGCCTTGGCATTCTTCTATGGAGGCTTAGTAAAGGCTAAGAGCGTTGTCAGCATGATGATGCTGAGTTTTGGGTCTTTGGCGCTAATTGGTGTTCTATGGGTGATCTACGGGTATTCGATTGCTTTTGCGAACGAGGGATCTCCAACCTTCTTTGGCATAGATGGAATCATAGGTATTGATACTGCCTATATCGGCCTTGAGGGCCTTCTAACCACACCAGATGGAGCCGCGTATCCACCTCTGGCATTTGCGGCCTTTCAAGCAACATTTGCCATCTTGACGGTGGCATTGATCAGCGGCTCCATTGCTGACCGAGCAAAGTTTGGAGCTTGGCTCGTTTTTGCAGGAATTTGGGCGACACTGGTGTACTTCCCCGTAGCTTCCTGGGTTTTCAACTTCACAATCGTCGATGGTGTCATTGTTGATGGGGGATGGATTGCCTACAACTTAGGCGCAATTGACTTTGCCGGAGGTACAGCTGTTCACATTAATGCGGGTGCTGCTGCTCTTGCGTTGGCTATCGTCTTAGGCAAGCGCATAGGGTTTGCTCGTGGCGTTCTCAAGCCGCACAATGTCCCGCTTGTTCTTTTAGGCGCAGGGTTGCTATGGTTCGGATGGTTTGGATTCAACGCAGGATCAGAACTTGCTGCCGATGGAATCGCAGCTCTGGCATTCATCAACACCATTGCTGCTCCTGCCGCTGCAGTCCTTGGGTGGTTGTTTATCGAACGAATTCGAGAAGGAAAAGCTACCTCTGTTGGAGCAGCGTCAGGGGCAGTGGCCGGTCTCGTTGCAGTGACACCTGCGTGTGCGTCAATCACACCGATGTGGGCAATCGTGTTGGGTCTGATTACGGGAATTTTGTGTGCATTGGCCATTGAGATGAAATTTAAGCTCGGCGTCGATGACTCTCTTGATGTCGTCGGCATCCACTTAGTCGGTGGTCTCGTTGGAACCTTATTCATCGGATTCTTTGCCGCTGAGGTTGGTCTGATCTACTCAGGAAGTTTCGATCAGCTCGGAAAGCAAGCTATTGCTGCTTTTACTGTGTTGGTCTTCTCATTCGTGGCAAGCTGGCTCATCGGAACTGCAATTGAAAAAACGATTGGGTTCCGAGTCAAAGACGAAGATGAACTTGCTGGTATTGACTCGGTTGTGCACGGTGAAGATGGGTATGCACTTGAAGAAGTTCGATAAGTAATCATTGTTTGTGGGCCAGTTGCGCAATGAGCACTAGCCCACAGCTACACATCTTTGCTGTGATTCTTTCTGAAGGGTATTTTGCGTTCAAGGCGAGGAAGAGATAACGTTTATCTCGTACTCGTAAGAGTGCAACGCGGATGTGGCGCAGTTGGTAGCGCATAACCTTGCCAAGGTTAGGGTCGCGAGTTCGAGTCTCGTCATCCGCTCGAGTGTGGTCTCAACTCGAACAATCTTCTTGATAGAGTGGGCAACATCCTACGGTGGATTGGCCGAGAGGCGAGGCAGCGGCCTGCAAAGCCGCGTACACCGGTTCGAATCCGGTATCCACCTCCAAAACCAGTTTGTTTACAAGCTGTTTTTGAGCGATTGGCGCAGCGGTAGCGCGCTTCCCTGACACGGAAGAGGTCGCTGGTTCGATCCCAGTATCGCTCACGTAAAACCCTCGGAATCCCGGGGGTTTTTACTGTGGCTAGGCTTATATAAATATCACTGCTTCGAGGAGTCCCCACCGTGTCTGAACCAAATGTGCAGCTTGAGATAACTGCCTCAAGTGATGGTTTTGCACTATTCACTGATCGCAGCATTGTCGCGATGCGTGTCAACGGTGAACTCAAAGATTTGGCGCATGTGCTTCAGCCTGGAGACAATGTCGAAGCGGTCTCAATTGAGTCAGCTGATGGATTAAGTATTTTGCGACACTCAACTGCTCACGTAGCTGCTCAGGCCGTGCAAAGTATCAATCCTCAGGCCACTCTGGGAATTGGCCCACCGGTCACTGACGGTTTTTATTACGACTTCAATGTTTCTGAACCTTTCACTCCTGAGGATCTGAAAGCAATCGAAAAAGCCATGTCGCGGATTGTGCGATCTGGCCAGAGATTTGTTCGACGTGTAGTCACTGAAGAACAGGCCCAGAAAGAGTTTGCCGAAGAACCATTCAAACTTGAACTCATCGGGCTCAAAGGCGTTAATACCGGCTCTGATAATGAATCCGTTGAAGTCGGCGGAGCCGAACTGACGATATACGACAATGTTGATCCCCAAACAGGCGAAACGATGTGGAAAGACTTATGTCGCGGACCTCATCTTCCCAACACTCGAATGATTGGTGAAGGATTTTCGTTGACAAGGATTGCTGCAGCGTATTGGCGAGGAAATGAAAACAATCCACAGCTGCAACGAATTTATGGAACTGCATGGCCTTCCAAGGCTGAACTACGCGAGTATCAAATTCAACTAGAAGAGGCTGCAAAACGTGACCACCGCAAACTAGGTAGCGAGTTAGATCTTTTCAGTTTCCCCGAAGAAATAGGGTCAGGTCTTCCCGTCTTTCACCCTAAAGGTGGTGTTATCCGTAGGGTCATGGAAGATTATTCTCGACGTCGGCACGAAGATTCCGGATATGACTTTGTGTACTCACCCCACATCACAAAGTCGAATCTTTTCGAGACTAGCGGTCACCTTGATTGGTATGCAGACGGAATGTTTCCTCCCATGCATCTGGATGAGACTCGAAACGACAAAGGTGAGATTACGCGCCAAGGTGTTGATTACTATCTCAAGCCGATGAACTGCCCGTTCCATATTCTGATTTATCGTTCACGGGCAAAGAGTTATCGTGATTTGCCCTTACGTTTTTTCGAATTCGGATCTGTTTATCGTTACGAGAAATCCGGAGTAGTACACGGCCTTACTCGTGTTCGTGGAATGACTCAGGATGATGCACATATTTTCACTACTCGTGAAAATATGAAGACAGAACTGACGAATGTTTTGAACTTCGTCCTCACACTTCTTCGCGACTATGGATTGAATGATTTCTATTTGGAGCTTTCAACCAAAGATCCGCAAAAATATGTTGGCGATGATACGTTGTGGGAAGAAGCTACATCCACTCTTTCCGACGTTGCTGAAGCATCCGGGCTGACGCTTGTTCCAGATCCAGGTGGGGCAGCGTTTTATGGGCCAAAGATTTCTGTTCAAGCAAAAGACGCTATTGGTCGAACCTGGCAAATGTCTACTATTCAGTTAGATTTCAATCTTCCTGAGCGTTTTGAACTCGAATACACCGGCGCTGATGGTCTGAGGCATCGTCCTGTGATGATTCACCGCGCACTCTTTGGATCTATTGAGCGGTTCTTCGGGGTTCTCACCGAACATTATGCCGGAGCATTCCCCTTTTGGCTTGCGCCGATTCAAGCCGTCGGGATTGCCGTGGCGAATGAGTATGAAGAGTATCTGAGTGAAGTTCTCAATCAGATGTCAGCTCGCGGTCTTCGGGTCGAATTAGATGCTTCTGATGAACGCATGCAAAAGAAGATCAGAAATGCTGCAGCCCAAAAAATTCCTGTGCAAATCATCGCAGGTGAAGAAGATCGTGCTGCGGGTGCAGTGAGCTTCAGATTCCGTGATGGTAGCCAGCGAAATTCAATACCTATTTCAGAAGCAATCGAGATGCTTGTTACAGCACAACATGATCATCGTCAGGTCATGACTGCAGAGGATCTCTAAATCATGTCCCACTCTCCTGAATTTGAGGGCTTAGCAATGTCCTCATCTTCTGATTTTGCGGGTGTTCCAGATGAGTTTCAGCGGCTATGGACGCCACATCGCTTGGCATATATTGAAAGCGGTCAACAGCCCGCTGAGGAGGAATGTCCTTTTTGTATTGCTACATCTTTGAGCGATGAAGAAGGGCTTATTGTTCATCGTGGTGAACATGCCTTTGTTCTTTTGAATCTGTATCCCTATAACTCTGGCCATCTTTTAGTTTGCCCTTATCGCCATGTTGCGTTGTATGACCAAGCAACTTCTGAAGAAGTGCAAGAAATTGCTACGCTGACACAGCACGCAATGCGTGTTCTGAAAAAAGTTGCACGAAATGATGGATACAACATTGGAATGAACCAAGGTCGAGTGGCGGGTGCCGGCATTGCCGACCATCTTCACCAGCACATCGTTCCGCGGTGGGCTACGGACTCTAATTTTTTTCCAATCATCGCAAAAACAAAAGCAATAACAGCACTATTAGGCGATGTTCGAGAATCTATCGCCCAAGCGTGGCCCCAAGAGAACTAAACTTTGTAATCCACCCCTTCATGTAGAGAAGCGAAAATGACTGAGAAAAAAACTTCCCACGTTACTGGTAGCACCCGGGTCAAACGAGGCTTGGCCGAACAGCTCAAGGGCGGCGTGATTATGGACGTCGTCACCGCAGAACAGGCAAAAATCGCCGAAGACGCTGGCGCAATCGCTGTCATGGCTCTAGAGCGTGTTCCTGCTGATATTCGCGCTCAAGGTGGAGTCGCAAGAATGAGCGATCCAGATCTTATCGAGGGTATTCAAGCTGCTGTTTCTATTCCTGTGATGGCTAAAGCTCGCATTGGTCATTTCGTAGAGGCTCAGGTCCTCGAAGCTCTCAAAGTTGATTTCATCGACGAATCAGAAGTTTTGAGCCCTGCAGATTATGTCAATCACATCGATAAATGGGCTTTTGATGTTCCATTCGTTTGTGGTGCAACAAACCTTGGTGAAGCTTTACGCAGAATCAATGAGGGTGCTGCAATGATTCGCTCAAAGGGCGAAGCTGGTACTGGTGATGTCTCTGAGGCAACCAAACACATCCGTAAGATTATGGGTGAAATTCGTGCTCTTTCATCCATGGCGCACGATGAACTTTATGTTGCCGCTAAAGAACTTCAAGCTCCTTACGATCTCGTCGTTGAGGTAGCACAAACAGGAAAACTGCCAGTTCCTCTCTTTACCGCCGGGGGAGTGGCTACTCCAGCTGATGCGGCAATGATGCTTCAACTTGGCGCAGACGGTGTATTCGTCGGCTCGGGAATCTTTAAATCGGGTGACCCAGAAGCTCGCGCTAAGGCCATCGTTAAGGCATCTGCATTCTTTGATGATGCAAGTGTGATTGTTGAAACCTCTCGCGGCCTAGGTGAAGCGATGGTGGGAATCAACGTTTCAGATCTCCCAGCACCGCATCGACTTGCTGAACGTGGTTGGTAGTAACTCAGATCTCGTTGTAGGTGTTCTCTCATTTCAAGGTGATGTTCGAGAACACCTGCTTGTTCTTGAAGCATTAGGCGTTTCGACTCTCAAAGTTCGCCGACCAGAAGAACTATCTGCTCTAGATGGACTAATCATTCCTGGCGGAGAATCCAGCGTGATGGACAAACTCGTTCGAATGTTTGGCATGCAACAGCCATTGCGAGATGCAATCAGAGAAGGTCTCCCAGTTTTTGGTACTTGTGCGGGTTTGATTATGTTGGCAGACAACATTCTCGACGCCATCGACGAGCAAGAATCACTTGGTGGACTGAACGTCGACGTACGAAGAAATGCTTTTGGTGCTCAAGTCGATTCATTTGAAACTGAACTTGTGATTCCTGAAATATCAAGTGAAGGAATATCTGCCACCTTTATTCGTGCTCCGATAGTTGAACGAGTCGGTGACAATGTAAAAGTACTCGCTCGGGTTCCAGATGGCCGAATTGTTGCTGTCGAGCAAGAGAACTTATTGGGCATTTCGTTTCATCCTGAGGTTAATGGGGATACCCGATTTCACGAATATTTTTTGCGCCGTGTTCGTGAGTTCGCCATACAGAAGAAAGCTACAATCTAAAACATGTCTGGACATTCCAAGTGGGCAACCACGAAGCACAAAAAAGCCATTATTGATGCCAGAAGAGCAAAATCTTTTGCCAAGCTGATTAAGAATATTGAAGTAGCTGCAAAACTCGGCGGGGCAGACATGTCGGGAAACCCGACTTTGGTTGATGCTGTTCAAAAAGCCAAAAAAACCAGTGTCCCCAACGACAATATTGATCGAGCGATTAAACGAGGTGCAGGTCTCACCGGTGATTCAATTGAATACCTCACCATTATGTATGAAGGTTATGGACCAAACGGTGTCGCACTTCTTATTGAATGTTTGACAGATAATAAGAATCGCGCAGCTGCTGAAGTCCGTACAGCGATGACCCGTAATGGGGGAAACATGGCAGACCCTGGATCAGTTGCTTATAACTTCAGTCGCAAAGGTGTGATCCGAGTTTCTGCCCAAGCAGGGATTGATGAAGACACAATCTTGGCAGCCGTGCTCGAAGCCGGCGCCGAAGATGTTGTAACGCTTGGTGACTCTTTCGAAATAATCTCTGAACCGCAGGATCTGGTTAAAGTCCGTGAATCTCTTCAAGCTGCAGGAATTGATTATGACTCTGCAGACGCGGAATTCGTGCCCAATCTTGAGGTAGAAGTTGATGCGGATACCGCACGGAAAGTTTTCAAACTTATTGATGGGTTAGAAGACCTCGATGACGTTCAAAACGTCTATAGCAATTTTGATCTTTCCCCAGCTGTTCTTGCAGAGCTCGAGCAAGAATAGGTGAAGATTCTCGGTGTTGACCCTGGCCTCACGCGATGCGGTGTAGGAGTCATCACCTTTGCGAGAGACCGCACACTATCGCTAGTTTCTGTCGATGTTTTTCAGTCGTCAAAAGATGAGCCAACTCCGGATAGGTTGCTTCAACTCAAGCAGTACATAGAGACAGCAATTGAGTTGCACAAACCAGATCGGATTGCTGTTGAACGAGTCTTTGCCCAGCACAATCTTCGATCTGTTATGGGCACCGCCCAAGCAAGTGCCGTAGTCTTTCTCAGTGCAGCTGAGCGCAATATTCCAATTGAGATGCACACCCCTAGTGAAGTAAAAGCATCAGTAACGGGAACAGGGCGAGCAAATAAAGTACAGGTTGCCAGTATGGTCTCTCGTCTTCTTTCTTTACCCGAAGAAAAATACCTTCCTGATGCCACAGACGCTCTAGCCCTAGCAATCTGTAATGCGTGGCGAGGAAGCTCTCTGTCAGCTCCTGCTGGTCAGCTGACTCCTGCCCAGCAGCGTTGGAGAGAGGCGGAGCGTCAGTCTCGAAAACGGGGCTAATCCGCGTATGCTAAATCAATGATTTCCTCGCTGAGTGGCACTGTTATTGCTGTGACCTCCCAGTGGTGCGATATCGATGTTCATGGTGTTGGTTATCACCTTTCCATAACAGCTGACCATGCCAACACACTCAAGGTTGGTTCGAATGTTTCGATACTCACCTCTTTGATTGTTCGAGAAGATTCCATGACTCTTTATGGCTTTCCTTCCGAAGAGGGCCGAGAGTTGTTTTCAGCGCTCATTGGAGTCAGTGGAGTGGGGCCACGTTCAGCTCTTGCTATCTTGAGCCATCTTTCTCCCGCAGAGATTATGAACGCGGTACTCGAAGAAGACGATTCCGTATTCAAAAAGGTCTCAGGAATAGGTCCGAAAACTGCAAAGCTGATAGTTGTTCAGCTCTCAGGCAAAATCAATCTTGTGTTGTCTGAAACAACTCCTGAGAGTTCTTCAGGGGCCTCTTCTGTGGCATCGAGTGTCGTAATGGCTCTTGTCGGTTTGGGGTGGAATGAGAAGCAATCGCGAGACGCAGTAGAGATTGTTTCTGAGCAGTCATTCACTGATACTTCAGCGTTACTCAGAGCAACATTGTCTTATCTGGCTGGTAAATGATGAGTGACGTGACCTCTGCCGAAGCTCTCGATTCTCAGGAAAGAGAGTTTGAGGGTGCACTTCGCCCACATGACCTCTCAGAGTTCGTAGGCCAAAAAAGAGTTGTTGAACAACTATCTTTGATGTTAACAGCAGCTCAAATTGATTCACGAACCCCAGATCATATTTTGCTCTCAGGTCCTCCTGGCCTCGGTAAGACGACGCTGGCCATGATTGTTGCCCAAGAAACAGGCGCATCTTTGCGGATTTCCAGCGGTCCTGCCATCACCCATGCAGGAGACCTTGCTGCGCTTCTATCCTCATTGCTTCCTGGCGAAATTCTGTTTATTGACGAAATACATCGGATGTCTAGATCTGCTGAAGAGATGCTGTATCTGGCTATGGAGGATTACAAGATCGACATCATGGTGGGTAAAGGAGTGGGTGCTTCCTCCATTCCTCTAGAACTACCTCCTTTTACTCTTATTGGGGCGACGACAAGGTCTGGGCTGCTTGCCAATCCACTTCGGGATCGTTTTGGTTTTACAGGACATCTTGAGTTTTATGACGACGCGGAATTAAGCCAAGTATTGGCTCGATCCTCAGGACTTTTGAATCTCAGCATCCCTCAAGCATCTCTCGATGAGATAGCTCGTCGCAGTAGAGGAACACCACGTATTGCTAATCGTCTGCTCAGACGAGTTCGCGACTACATGACCGTTCACCCAGAAGATTCTCCGTCAACGAGTGTAGAGAAAGCTCTTTCTTTGTATGACGTAGATTCTCGTGGACTAGACAGACTAGATAAAGCTGTTCTTCGTGCTCTTTTAGAGCGGTTCAATGGTGGTCCAGTTGGATTGTCTTCCCTCGCGGTCTCAATCGGTGAAGACGCTGAGACACTCGAATCTGTGGTTGAACCATTTTTGATTCGAGAAGGTTTGATAACACGATCACCCCGTGGTCGTGTTGCAACAGCACAGGCTTGGAATCACATGGGAATAACTCCGCCGAATTCAGCAGTGTAGCCCTCGTGACCTATACTCAGAACTAGTGTTTTCTCAACCCTTGTAAGGAATCAACCGTGGACTTAATGACCTTGTTTATGATGGCAATTCTTGCTGTCCTAGTTTTCTTCATGTTCAGAAATGGACGTAAGCGTCAAAAAGATGCTCAAGAACTCCAGCAAAAGGCAGTTCCCGGTGCTCACATCATGACTAACTTTGGTGTCTACGGTGACATTGTTTCAATCAACGATGAAGAAAATAAAGTTGTTATTGCAACTGCTCCTAAGCAGACCCTCACCATTCACCGCCAAGCAATTGCTCGGGTAATCGAACCTGAACAGGCCGTCGCACCTTCTGCTGGTGAATCAATCGGTGCAGACGTGACCAACTTTGCTCTCAACCCCGAAGCTGAAGCCGGAAATCTCGAAATCACTTCTGAATACGGCGAAAAAAAGCCTAAAAACAAGAAGTAATGGCAACCTCTCCCACAACGCGTAAGGCGCTGAAATCCCTTACGTGGCTACTTGTCCTGATAGCAGGGCTGGTAGGTATCAATGCTGCTGGAGTTATCTGGGGTAATGGTTCTTGGGCTCCAAAACTTGCGCTTGATCTTGAAGGTGGAACCCAAATTGTTCTCTCTCCGAAATTAGAAAGCGGCCAAAGCGTTAACGAAGAGCAGCTTGCACAAGCAGTTGCCATTATTCGCCAACGAATTGATGCATCTGGTGTCTCTGAAGCTGAAATTAATACTCAAGGAAACAACAACATCGTTGTATCCCTTCCTGGGCAACCAGATGATGCCACGTTAGAGCGCATTAAGTCTTCGGCAAAACTTGACTTTCGTGCGGTGTTAGTCGCAGGTGCACCGACAACAACATTTGTTGGTGAAGACGGAAATTCAACCCCAGTCCCTGAGGTTCCCGTTGATCCCACTTTGCCATCAACCCCAGAAGTTGCTCCATCTGACGGAAGTGATCTGAACTGGATTACTCCAGCCTTACAAGCTGAATATGAACAATATGATTGCACGGGTCCTGAAGCTGATCTAGCCAGCACTGCTCCAGCTGACGAGCCCTTAATTACATGTGATTTTACAGGCACCATCAAGTACATACTGGGTCCTGTTGAGGTCTCAGGTTCTGATATTTCTGATGCAGCTGCTGGTTTACAAACCACATCGACAGGCGCAACAACGGGACAATGGGTTATTAGTTTGGATTTCAATGGTCAGGGAACTGTGGACTTCAGTGAGGTCACTACACGTCTCTTCGGTCTGACTGGTTCACAAAATCAGTTCGCCATTGTTCTGGACGGAAAAGTCCTTTCAGCTCCTGCAACAAACGCTGCAATCACAAACGGAAGTGCTGAAATTTCTGGGGGATTCACCCAGGAAAGTGCACAAACGCTCGCAAATCAGCTTAAGTACGGTGCTCTCCCCATTGGTTTCGAAGTTCAGTCACAAGACACAATTTCAGCAACTTTGGGAACCACACAATTAGTGAGCGGTCTTCTTGCTGGTGCTATAGGTCTTGCATTAGTTGTTGTTTATTCTTTGCTTCAATACCGAGCTCTTGGACTTGTTACTATCTCTTCGTTGATCATTGTCGGAATTATTACGTATCTACTTGTGACAATTTTGTCGTGGCGTGAAGGGTACCGCCTTTCTCTTGCAGGTGTCGCAGGTCTGATTGTGGCCATTGGAATTACAGCCGACTCCTTCATCGTTTACTTCGAGCGCATCCGGGACGAAATTCGTGATGGCAAAATGGTCATGACGGCTGTAGAAATGGGATGGAAGAGAGCACTGAGAACCATTTTGGCCAGTGACACAGTAAACCTTCTTGCTGCCTTGGTTCTTTTCTTCTTGGCAGTCGGAAACGTTCGTGGATTTGCCTTCACACTCGGTTTGACAACCCTTGTCGATGTCATTGTTGTGATGCTCTTTACCCATCCGTTAATGCAACTACTCTCGCAAACCCGTTTTTATAACGAAGGTCATAAACTCTCAGGTTTAGATCCGCGTGGATTAGGTGCGGCATATCGAGGACGAGGTCAGTTTGTCACAGCTCCACGGGTATCAGAGGGTAAACGGAACAAATCTTCTAAAGAGGCATTGAAGCGCCAGACAATTGCTGAGCGAAAAGCACAGATGAACGCAGGGGAGGAGAGCTAATGGGACGTTTTTCTCAACTAGGTAATGACCTGTACTCCGGTAAGAAATCTCTCAACATCGTTGGACGTCGTAAGCTCTGGTATTCCATATCTGCCGTTCTCATTCTTATTTGTATTATTGGGCCAATTCTTCGCGGTGGGTTTAACTTCGGAATCGAATTCACCGGCGGTAGTGAATTCATTGTTTCTCAGGTTCCTACACAGTCAGAATCCATTGCTACAGAGGCCGTTCAATCAGTGGACCCATCTCTGGTTCCCAAAGTATCTCAGCTCGGTGACGCGGCAATGCGTGTGCAGACAGAGCAAATTACAGACGTAGAAACTCGTGAGGTACGTGTAGCTCTAGCAGAAGGCTACGGCGTCCCATTAGAGAACGTCACCAGTTCCTTCATTGGTGCTAGCTGGGGTGAAGATGTAACGGGGCAAGCAATACGTGGATTGATTGTGTTCCTCGTATTGGTTTCGATTGTTATGGCAATCTATTTCCGCACCTGGAAAATGTCTGTCGCGGCCATCACTGCTTTGCTTCATGACTTGATCATTACGGTAGGCATCTACGGAATTACCGGTGTAGAAGTTACTCCTGGAGCAGTTATTGGTCTTCTAACGATTTTGGGATATTCCCTCTATGACACGGTTGTGGTTTTTGACAAGATCCGTGAAAACACGACAGGTTCTACTCGAGAAGCAGGGAAGACATTTGCGCAGCAAGTGAATCTAGCGGTTAATCAGACATTGATTCGCTCAATTAACACCAGTATCGTGGGCGCGCTTCCTGTCGCCTCGATTCTCATTATTGGTGCATTTATTCTTGGGGCGGGAACACTCAGAGATATCTCTCTTGCGTTATTTATTGGAATTTTGGCGGGAACCTATTCAACGATTTTCGTAGCGACTCCTATGTATGCTCAATTACGCTCGAGAGAGCCAAATATAGCTAGACAAGATAAGAAAGTTGTTGCCGCTCAAGAACTGCTTGACGCCCAAGACAAGTCATAATGGAACTCTAAGGAGTTCTCATGACGGATACAGCTGGAAGTACTTCACTTCGCAGACTTGTTCCGCGCATTTTTAGTCGTGCCCAACCGTCAGGATTTGAACAACTTCTCAAAACTGTCCGCCAGCATCATCCTAAGGCAGACCTTCTTCAGCTTGATCAGGCTCATAGCGTCGCAAAACAGTTCCATGAAGGACAAACTCGCCGTTCCGGAGAGCCTTACATCACTCATCCCGTCGCTGTCGGTCAGATCCTTGCTGAATTAGGTATTGGTCCCAAGACAATTATTGCTGCCTTACTCCATGACACCGTAGAAGACACCGAGTACACACTTGAACAATGCCAAATTGATTTTGGTGCTGAAGTTGCCATGCTCGTTGACGGTGTCACAAAGCTCGACAAAGTCAAATATGGAGATAGTGCTCAGGCTGAGACAGTCAGAAAGATGATTGTCGCAATGTCGAAAGACATTCGTGTTCTCGTCATCAAACTTGCCGACAGGCTTCATAATGCACGAACCTGGGGTTTCATGCCCATCGAGTCAGCACAGCGTAAAGCGCGCGAAACGCTAGAAATTTATACCCCACTTGCGCATCGGCTAGGGATTCAAACCCTCAAGTGGGAATTAGAAGATCTTTCTTTCGCTGTTCTCCATCCCAAGATTTATCAGGAAATAGATAATCTTGTGGCACAACGAACACCTCAAAGAGAAAGTTTTGTTCACACTGTAATTAGTGACGTTGAATCAGATCTGAAGGCTGCTCGGATTAAGGGAGAAGTGCAGGGACGTCCAAAACAGTATTACTCGATCTATCAAAAGATGGTTGTGCGTGGACGTGAATTCGATGACATCTACGATTTAGTGGGTATCCGCGTTATTGTGCCCAGTGTGAGAGATTGTTATGCGATTCTGGGGTCTATCCATGCTAGATGGAGCCCTATTCCAGGTCGTTTTAAGGATTACATTGCTACGCCAAAGTTCAATTTATATCAATCCCTCCACACAACAGTCATTGGGCCCTCCGGTCGTCCTGTAGAGATTCAAATTAGGACTCCAGAAATGCATCAACGGGCTGAATACGGTGTTGCAGCTCACTGGATGTACAAGGACAGAGTCAACAACGGAAAAACAGACTCTATGTCAGTGCAAGAGACAGATATGGCGTGGTTGGCACATCTTTCTGATTGGCAAGCAGAAACTGAAGACCCTACAGAATTCCTTGATTCACTTCGGTTCGAAATTGGTGCCAAAGAAGTTTATGTCTTTACTCCAAAAGGCCGAGTGATTGGTCTTCCATCAGGTGCGACCCCTATTGATTTTGCCTATGCAGTTCACACCGAAATTGGACACCGAACAATGGGTGCCAAGGTCAATGGACGGCTTGTTCCTCTGGAAAGTAACCTCTCCAGCGGTGATGTCGTTGAAGTCTTGACGTCGAAGAATCCCGATGCAGGGCCTAGTAAAGACTGGCTGAACTTTGTTAAGAGCACCCGGACACGAAACAAGATAAAGCAATGGTTCACTAAAGAGCGACGCGATGAAGCAATAGAGCAAGGTAAAGATGCTATTGCCCGGGCAATGCGCAAGCAAAATCTTCCTTTACAAAAACTCATGACCCAAGATTCTCTTTCCGAGGTTGTGAGCAATCTACGTTATGACGACGTCTCGGCTCTTTATGCCGCTGTCGGCGAGGGTCATATCTCTACGCAATCTGTGATTGAGAAAATTCTTTCGACCATTCATGAGAACGGCGATACAGAAGAAGTTCCTTATGTTGTTCCCACGAGGGGCTCTTCGCGACCAATGACCACTAGTGATTCAGGTGTGTTGGTTAGGGGAGCTCCAGATATCTTGGTGAAACTTGCGAAGTGTTGCACCCCTGTGCCGGGAGATCCGATTGCTGGTTTTGTTACAAGGGGACAAGGTGTCTCAGTTCACCAAGCCTCCTGCCATAACGTCGCAAACATGTTAGCTGAACCAGAACGCATGATTGATGTGGAGTGGTCGCCATCAGCCAACTCTGTATTCCTTGTGCAAATCCAGATTGAGGCCTTAGACAGGTCTGGCTTACTTTCAGATGTCACTCGTGTCCTTACGGAACATCATGTCAATATTCTTTCGGCAACGGTAAGCACTACTCAAGAACGTTTAGCGTTGAGTAAATTCGTCTTTGAAATGAGTGATGTTATGCACCTGGATAGAGTTCTCAATGCAGTTCGACGGATTGATGCTGTATATGACGTTTATCGTGTTTCAGAAGGTTAGAAGATTAAGCCGAGAAAGTGCCATTTCTTTGTAAGGAACTTTCGGTCTTTGTTTAAGTGCATCAGTGATTTCTTGAATAGAAACACTTGAAATCTTTATGAGCGTTTCTAAATCACTTTTGTGCTGTTGCGTGAAGTTAGCGAATCTAAGAACATCACACATTGTTCGGGTAGGTGACGTAACACCGATTCCATTTTCGAGAAGAATGTCTCCTTCGTAGAAACATCGCTCCTCCCAGCAAATCGACGATCGTAGTGTTGTTCGTCTCCTTCGATCGGATATATATGACGCAGTATGAAATGCAGGAATTTGGGCTGCCCCAAAGGCCCACAGAGCTGAAACCCCAGTAAGTACGACATCAGGACCACAGTCTTCTAATAGAGCTACTGAACGAGATTGCCACGATGGGGGAGTATCCAAAAGTTCAATATCCCTACTTAGCTCACCATCCATGCGAAGTGTTTGGAGTATTTCATAAGGAAGTGAAAGAAGATTCATGCTCAGAGTGTGCATGAATAGTCAAAGACAGTGTGAAGTATCACACGAATCTGTGGATACTATTTCAGGACGTTGAGCCACTCTTTTTGAGTAGCTATTGCAGATTCAAGCTCTGCAATTTTAGAAGTATTGTTGTCCTTTTGGGCAACTGAAAGTTCTGCCTTTAGCTTGTCAATCTTTTCTTCGATTTGACCTGCAAGCCCTTCAGAACGAGCTATTTTTTCTGGGTTTGAGTCCTGCCAGTGCTGTTCTTCCAATTTCTTGACAGCTAATTCGACTTTTTTCATCCGGTCTTCAGTGGATTTGAAATGCACGCGAGGTACTTTTCCAGCTTTTTCCCATTTCTTCTGAAGCTTATTGAGTTCGGATCGAGCCGCAACGGGATCACTGGAGGAAATTAGCGTTTCTGCCTCTGCCAAGATTTCTAGTTTGACATCGAGGTTTCCTGCATAGGATTCATCTTCAGCGGTATCTGCTTCCTTTTTAGCTTGATACAGCTTGTCTCCTACAGCTTTGAAACGGTCCCATAATGCGTCATCAGCTTTTTTCCCAGCTCGAGGTGCTTTCTTCCACTTCTCAAGCAATTCACGATACGAGCTAACAGACGAAGAAGACGTAGCATCAAGTTTTTCGGCCTGCGCGATGAGTTCTTCTTTTGCAGATTTGGCTTCTTTGGATTGGGAATCTAATGACGCAAAGAAGTGCCTGCGGAGTTTATCGAGTGTTTGGCGGGCTGTTCTAAATCGTTTCCACAACTCATCTGCCTCAGCCTTAGGCAATCGAGGGCCAGTCTTCTGAAGGTTTTGCCACGAAGCAAAGAGTTTGTCAACGTCTGCAGTTGTTTTCTTCCATTGAATTTTGGCTGGATCTTGAGCAGCTATTTTTTCAATGTCGGAAACAATCTTTTCCCGCTCTGCTCGAGCTTTCTCGACAGCTAAGGATTTTTCAGCAGTTTCACTTTCTGCTAATTGTGCAATGTTCTGTTGAACAGCATCAATCCTGATTTGCAGAGCGTCGTAATTTCCAATACCTGCTTTTTCTTCAACAGCTTTTTGAACCTTTCGAAGGCTTTCTGAAAGCTCTTTTGTTGAGGCTTTGCGCTTGAGGCGCTGTTCAATAATGACAAGGCTTGAGTTAGTGTCATTAAATTTTCTTTCAAAGAAAGCGATTGCTTCTTCGGGCGTGACGTCAGGGTATTGCCCAATCAGTCTTTCGCCGTTGACATCAACGACAAAGACATTTCCGTGCTCGTCAACACGAGATTGGATGTGTTCTGACATAACTTACCTCTGGCCTGTTTCCATTTACCTCAAGCCTACGACAGTTGGGTAGCTTCTCAGATTCTTACTGTACTGAGAATGAGGTAATTGTGACAGGAATAGCTGGCTGACCATCAGTAGAGCCGTCAATGGTTCCCTGAGAAATCACTTCCTCATTCAACTGTTCAAGTCCACTGGTGACCCGTCCGATAATGGTGTACCCACCAGCAGCATCTGAAGGAATGATGGTGTCTTGGTAAACAATAAAAAACTGACTTCCCATACTTGTTGGATTTCCATTCTGGCGGGCCATAGCTATTGTTCCTGCAGGGTAGAGATCTCCCTCTGGGGAATTTTCAATTGGCCCATATGTATAACCGGGACCGCCTGTGCCATCCCCGTTAGGGTCGCCGCACTGGAGTACAAAAATTCCTTCAGTGGTAAGGCGATGACAAGTCACTCCTTCATAAAAACCAGATTGTGCTAGATAAATGGTGCTCGCAACTGCTTGGGGTGCTGATACACCATCTAATTCGAAACTAAGTGGAACATTTCCAACGTTCATGCTTCCTGTCCATACGCGTCCTTCTGCAAGTTCGATGGGAGGAATAAGTGAACTAGGTGTTGTTTCTGCCTGTGAATCATCAGCCGGGGCAGGAATCAACAAGGCAATTATGCTGACGACGACTGCTAATACGACAATTCCGACGAGGGAAGAAATGATCAGAAAATTGCGTCTCTTCTTCTTAGACAGACGACTTTCATACTCGGCTTTACGCTGCTCGTAGGTGCGCATACGTTCACGAAATTGCTTATCAATGTTTTTTTCACTCTGAGTCACAATTAGCAACGCTAATCTGAGATGGTGACAAGATGCGAATCGACACTCGGAAAGCACACCGCTCCGTTGGCTGTGCGTATGCGTCCACGCAACCTTGATGAGATAGTAGGTCAACAAAAACTACTGGAACCAGCATCGCCACTAAGGTCCTTTTCGCAAAATAGTTATCCGACTGCCTCTGTGATTTTGTGGGGTCCGCCTGGAACCGGCAAAACATCTATTGCTTATGCCATAGCACAGTCATCGGATAAAAAATGTGTTGAGTTATCGGCCGTGACCGCCGGCGTCAAGGATGTCCGACACGTAATGGATAATGCGAAATCTGATTTCGATTTATATGGCACCCAAACGGTCTTGTTTCTGGATGAAATTCACCGATTTTCGAAGGCTCAGCAGGATGCTCTTTTGCCAGGAGTAGAAAACGGTGTTGTTACATTGATTGCTGCAACGACCGAAAATCCATCTTTCAGCGTGATTACTCCTCTGCTTTCACGTTCTCTTCTTCTTACGTTGGAACCTTTGACTCCAGGTGATATTGAATTACTTATTCATAACGCTCTATCGGCGCCATACGGTTTGGACTCATCCGTCGATATTTCTCCGGAAGCGCTCACAGCTCTCATTCACGTTTCTAGTGGAGACGCGCGAAGGGCGTTGACATCTTTAGAAGCCGCGTCTCACATTGCGCTGGAGCGAGCAGCTCACACAAAGGTTAAAGGTAAACCAACTGTTATTGGACCAGAAGATATCGCTCAGGCGGCCAGTGTTGCCCTGTTGAGATATGACCGACAGGGTGATGAACATTACGACGTCATTAGTGCATTTATTAAGTCGATCAGAGGATCTGATCCTGATGCTGCCATTCACTATTTAGCACGCATGATTTCAGCAGGTGAAGATCCTCGTTTCATCGCCCGAAGACTCATTATTTCTGCCTCTGAAGATATTGGGCTGGCAGATCCCCAGGCACTTGGGGTGGCAACTTCTGCAGCTGATGCCGTTGCTCTGATTGGAATGCCAGAAGGTCGTATTCCTCTTGCTGAAGCAACTATTTATCTTGCAACTGCGCCCAAGTCAAATAAATCATATTTGGCCATCAATAAAGCACTATCTGATGTTGAACGCGGTCAGATTGGTGTTGTCCCGCCACACTTGAGAGATGCTCACTACCCGGGTGCAAAATCTTTAGGACATGGTTCTGGCTATAACTATCCTCATGACTCTGATCTAGGAGTCGTATCTCAGCAGTATCTTCCGGACCAGATAGAAAATGTCACATATTATGAACCAACTGAACACGGTTATGAAAGAGAATTACGTTCTCGATTAGAAAAAATTCGGTCCATTACCCGTGGTTATGACCGCGGGAGCCAGTGATGTTAGTATAAATACGTCTATTTCACTCACAGAGCGCGGCTGCAATGTGATGATGAAAGAAAACGGTTAGCCCTGTAGCCGGGCACCTCGACAAATCCCTCGATAGTGATAATTCAATCACGCATAACTCATTGTTTACATCGAAAAGGAAATTGTGTCTACTAAGTCACGTACACGCAGCAAGACTCGTCTTTCTCGCGCTCTCGGCATTGCCTTGACCCCGAAAGCTGCAAAATATCTTGAAAAGCGTCCCTATGCTCCCGGTGAGCACGGACGCACAAAGCGTAAGGCAGATTCTGACTACGCAATTCGTCTTCGTGAGAAGCAGCGTCTACGCGCTCAATACGGCATTCGTGAGGCTCAGCTTCGTAACGTTTTCCGTGAAGCACGTAATTCTGCTGGTTTGACCGGTGAAAACCTCGTCGAGCTGCTTGAAATGCGATTGGACGCTTTGGTCCTTCGTGCAGGTTTCGCTCGCACCACAGCCCAAGCACGTCAGCTTGTTGTGCACCGTCACATTCTTGTTGACGGTCAGCTCGTGGACCGTCCATCTTTCCGGGTAAAGCCTGGACAGTTGATTCACGTAAAACCACGCTCAGAAGGCCTCGAGCCCTTCCAAGTAGCTGCTGCGGGAGGACAGGCTGAAGTTTTGCCCCCAGTACCTGCGTACTTGGAGGTAGAACTCGACAAGCTTCACGCGACGCTTGTTCGCCGTCCGAAGCGTGCTGAAGTGCCCGTCATCTGTGACGTGCAGTTGGTTGTTGAGTACTACGCTGCTCGATAGATCTTTACATTTCACAGGGGCATGGACTTTGGTTCATGCCCCTGTGTGTTTTTACTCAGTGTTAGTCACACGTAAACTAGAAATAATTCGTTTTTGGGAGTCATCATGAAAGAGCTTTTCTGGCTTGTTGTTGGTCTGGTCGCTGGATTCTTTGTTGCACACAAAGTAAATCAAACTGAACAAGGCCGAGCTTTCTTTGCCAATGTTGACGCTCGTACCCGTGAATTTACAGACGCACTTGTTGAAGGCTATAAAGAGCGCGAAGCTGAGTTGCGTAACGCTCGTAAGAATTCATAATGCAGACTGCTGAAATTCGCCAGAGGTGGCTTGATTTCTTTGCTGCCCGCGGACACACAGTGGTTCCTTCAGCGTCCTTGGTCAGCGATGACCCTACTTTGTTGTTTACTGTCGCTGGAATGGTTCCCTTTATTCCTTATCTTTCTGGTGTAGTCCCAGCGCCTTATCCGCGTGCAACAAGTGTTCAAAAATGTATTCGCACTTTAGATATTGAAGAAGTGGGTAAAACGACTCGTCACGGAACATTTTTCCAAATGAATGGAAATTTTTCTTTTGGTGACTATTTCAAAGAACAAGCAATTGAATTCGCCTGGGAACTACTGACTACATCAGAGTCAGAAGGTGGATTAGGTTTTGATCCCGAGTTGCTCTGGGTGACTGTCTACGAAGATGATGATGAAGCTATTGGCATTTGGAAGAAAGTGGCAGACCTTCCTGATGAGCGTATCCAACGTCGTGGCAAAGAGGACAATTACTGGTCTACAGGGCAGCCAGGACCTGCAGGTCCATGCTCCGAAATCTATTTTGACCGAGGTCCTGCGTACGGTAAAGAAGGCGGCCCCGTCGCAGACGAAGATCGCTACATCGAAATATGGAATTTGGTCTTTATGCAATACCTCCGCGGTGAGGGCACAAGCAAGACTGAATTTGAGATTCTTGGTGAGCTTCCAAGTAAGAACATCGACACTGGAATGGGCTTAGAAAGAGTTGCATTTTTGAAACAAGGTGTCGAGAACCTCTACGAGATTGATCAAGTTCGCCCTGTATTAGATAAAGCAGCAAAACTAGCGGGAATTCGTTACGGAGAACATCCCGAAAATGATGTTCGGCTGCGTGTCGTCGCTGATCACGTCCGTTCTGCATTGATGTTGATGGCAGATGGAGTTCAAGCTTCTAATGAGGGACGTGGATATATCCTCAGAAGACTGTTGCGCCGATCAGTAAGGGCAATGAGATTGCTTGGCGTTGAGACAGCAACCTTCCCTGAGCTTTTTCCTACTTCGAGGGACGCTATGAAGGCTGCATATCCTGAAGTTGAAATTGAATACCCACGTATTGCTCAGATTGCCTATGGTGAAGAAGAAGCATTTTTATCCACCCTTGCATCAGGCACCACAATCTTGGATGAGGCTGTAGAACAGACAAAGTCTCAGGGTTCCGTTGCATTGTCTGGCTCAACAGCTTTCCTTCTGCATGACACTTTCGGTTTCCCCATTGACATCACAATGGAAATGGCAGAAGAAGCAGGACTTTCAGTCGATCGAGAAGCTTTTGACACATTAATGCTCGAGCAACGTTCCCGCGCAAAGGCAGATGCGAAAGCTAAAAAATCAGTTCTTGCAGATCTGTCCGTATATACGGATATGCGTGCTTTAGGTGAAACCATCTTTACTGGTTATTCAGAGCTTGAGACTCACACAACAATCTTAGGATTGCTAAAAGATGGTGTTCCGGTTGATGTTGCACGTGTAGGTGATGTCGTTGAAGTCATTGTTACTGAAACATCACTGTATGCAGAATCTGGGGGACAGGTATCCGATTCCGGCACGATTATTGGTGACGGGTTTGAGTTAACGGTTTTAGATGTTCAAAAGCCCGTAAAAGGTCTTGTCAGTCACACTGCAGAAGTAGTATCCGGAGAAGTTCATGTGGGAACATCTGCTGTCACGGTTGTCGATAAGACGTATCGTGCCGCAGCCGCTCAAGCACACTCCGCCACACACTTGGTACACGCTGCTTTACGTGAAGTCCTTGGAGATACTGCTCGTCAGGCAGGTTCTCTCAATAAAGCCGGTTATATGAGGTTTGACTTCAGCTGGAATGATGCTCTTTCGTCCGAAACTCGAAGTGAGATTGAAGAAATTTCGAATAACGCTATCGCCTCAGATATTGAGGTCGATACGCGTGAACTTC
>JBIIGO010000003.1:0-28932 GCA_044236405.1 Aurantimicrobium sp. | reverse complement strand
GCCCGTGTAGGGCGGTTTATCCCCGGCGTGGGAAAACTTCTCTCTAGCTAACTATACCCCCTGGGGTATATACTTTCTTTATGGCTTCGATAGAACTTACTTCTGAAAATTTTGATGACACCATCACCACTAACGACATTGTTATTGTCGATTTCTGGGCTGAATGGTGTGGACCCTGCAGGATGTTTGCCCCAACCTTTGAGGCAGCATCAGAAAAGCACCCTGAGATTGTCTTTGGAAAAGTGGACACCGAAGCTCAGCAGTCTCTGGCTGGTGCAGCTGGAATTCAGTCCATCCCCACGCTCATGGTGTTTAGGGAAAAGGTGTTGATTTTCTCTCAGCCAGGCGCGCTTCCTGCACCCGCATTTGATGAACTCATTGATGCAGTCCTCAAAGTTGATATGGCAGAAGTTCACAAAGAAATTGCCAAGCAGCAAGCAACTGCGGTTTCTGAATAAGATTTAGTCTTCTTGATGGATAGTGGTGTATCCATCTGAATTCATGGTGATTGTTGTGCCGTTATCGAGTTGAACCACTGGCTTATTTTCCAAATACGTCAGCGTCCAAAACCACGTTGACGTATCAATCTTTAAAGCAGTGAGTTCTCGTTCAACTTCGGAAATTGCATCACGCACAGCTTCTGGAAGCTTTTCAGGAGCTTCTGTGTGCGACTGCCAACGTGTTCCCAGTTGCATGGCTACTCGGTGGGAGCTAATTCGATATGAGAAATACTCAATTCAGCGGCTTCCTCGAAGGAAAGTTCGGCAATCCGCCCAACCGCTTTGAGATCGTCTTGCGATTGCTCCAGTAATGAAATCTGCGCTTCAGGTGCAGCAATGGTTGCAGTGATGACCTCGGTCTTTTGGCTTGCGGATGCTTCTGTCTTTGCTCTACGAATGCCAATAAGAGCTTCGGAGGCAGCTACGAGAACAGCTGGATCTCCAACAGGCTCTTCAGGTGCTGTTGGCCAGGCAGAGCGGTGAATGGAATCATCGTTAAACCATGACCAGGCTTCTTCTGTTGCAAAAGGTAACACTGGCGCGAACAGTCTTAAGAACACACTCAAAGCCTGGTTCAGCGCAGCCGCAGCTGACTCTTGTTCTGGGTGGTCTTGGTTATAGGCACGTTCTTTGACGAGCTCGAGATAGTCATCGGTGAATGTCCAGAAGAAACTTTCAGCCGTCTCTAATGCTTTTGCATGGTCATATGAGGACAATGCTTCAGTTGCCGTCCTGATCACGCCATTGAGTGTTTCCAGCATGGACAGATCAAGAGGGTTCGTCACGGGGGTACCCTCAGGCGCCTCGAAGCTCAAGATAAATTTGCTGGCATTGAGAACTTTGATGGCAAGACGTCGACCGATCTTGATTTGTGTGGGGTTTTGCGGATCGAACGCTGCATCGGTTCCTAGTCTGCTGCTAGCTGCCCAGTAGCGAACAGCATCGGAGCCATGTTGGTCAAGCATGTCAGCAGGGGTGACAACATTGCCTTTAGATTTCGACATCTTTTTGCGGTCTGGATCAACAATGAATCCAGATATAGCTGCATTTGTCCAGGGCTTCTGCTTGTTTTGGAGAGCTGAACGCAACATCGTGGAGAAAAGCCAGGTGCGAATAATGTCTTGTCCCTGGGGCCGAAGGTCATAGGGATAGACCATCTGCCACAGCTCATCATCACGTTCCCAGCCACCTGCAAGTTGGGGAGTCAAACTGGAGGTAGCCCAAGTGTCCATCACATCGACTTCGCCCTGGAAGCCGCCTGGAACTCCTCGCTGTTCATCTGTAAAACCAGCGGGCACGTCAACTGTGGGATCACAGGGAAGCTGTTCACGCGAGGCAAAGATGGGTTCATCAAAAACGGGGTTGCCATCTGCATCAAGGGGATACCAAACGGGGATGGGCACACCAAAGAATCGTTGCCGTGAAATGAGCCAGTCTCCGTTGAGGCCGTTAACCCAGTTCTCATAGCGAACCCTCATGAAGTCTGGGTGCCATTGCATTTCTTTACCTAAGGTAATTAGCTGCTCTTTGAGAGTCTCGTCTTTGGCGCCGTTGACGATGTACCACTGACGGGTGGAGACGATCTCAAGTGGCTTGTCGCCTTTTTCAAAGAACTTAACCGGGTGTGAAATAGGTTCAGGATCGCCCAGCATTTCTCCGGATTCTCTGAGCATCTCCACAATGGTTTGTTTTGCTGAGAAGACAGTTTTGCCAGCCAGTTCTGCGTAAGCAGTTAGCGCGGAATCAGAGGAAATACCCTCTGGTGCATCAGAAATAAAACGGCCATCAAAACCGATCACGGCTCGTGTCGGGAGGTTGAGCTCACGCCACCACACCACGTCTGTAACATCACCAAATGTACAGATCATGGCGATACCGGTGCCTTTGTCAGGCTGAGCTAAATGGTGGGCAAGAATAGGAACGTCTACTCCAAATAGAGGGGTACGTACGGTTGTTCCAAAGAGTGGTTTGTAGCGTTCATCATCTGGGTGGGCAACCAGTGCTACACACGCAGGCAAGAGTTCTGGCCTACTGGTCATTATCTCAATGTGGCCACCCTCCGGGGTGTGGAAGGTCAGACGGTGGTATGCCCCAGGCATCTCTTTATCTTCTAGCTCTGCTTGGGCAACAGCTGTTCTAAAAGTGACATCCCACAGCGTAGGAGCCATGGCCTGATAGGCCTCACCGCGATCTGCGTTGAATAAGAATGCGAGCTGGCTGGTCGTGATGGTGTCATCACTGATGGTCCGGTATGTCTGAGTCCAATCCACAGACAGACCTAGCTGTCGCCAGACATCTTCAAACTGTTTCTCGTCTTCAACGGTGAGTTTTTCACACAGTTCGATGAAGTTTTTCCGGCTAATAGGGAGTTGATCAGCCGCTTTGGCGCTCTTGTTATCTCCACCTTCAAACGGGGGAACAAAGTTCTCGGTGTAGGGAAGTGTGGGATCGCAACGGACGCCGTAATAGTTCTGGACACGGCGTTCTGTGGGCAGACCATTGTCATCCCAACCGGCAGGGTAAAAAACTTCTTTTCCGCACATGCGGTGAAAACGTGCAATGACATCGGTGTGCGTATAGCTAAAAACGTGACCGATGTGAAGAGAACCAGAGGCTGTAGGGGGAGGAGTGTCAATGGAGTAAACACTGTCTCGGTGTTGACCTTCACGACGGAATTTGAAAATTCCAGAGTTTTCCCATTGAGAATCCCAGAGAGCTTCCAGACCTTCTAATGCGGGTTTATCTGGTACCTGCGCAGGTTTACGGGCCATTGGTGATCTCGCTCTCTATAGGCGGCATCGCGTCCATGCAGAATCTGCTTGATGCCTCAAATGTGATTAGGACTAATTTACCAAGTCTTTGCCCGAAATTGAGCCGGTCAGGTTTATCTAACCTGTCCCGAGTTTTACCGTAAGATTTAGTCAGACGTTGATCCGGCTATCACCGGGGAGTTTTCGGAAGAACAGCCGTGTGCCCAGTAGAACCGAACGGGACAAGCCCGTCACAGCTTATGAATAAGCGGTTCAGGTAACTGAACAAGCTCAGGTGGTACCGCGGAAGAAATTTCGTCCTGACACGAAAATGATTTACCCACCAACTGGAGCTCATTGTGACTTATCCTCGCCGCACCGCATTCGGACAACCCGCAGAGATTGTTCCGTCGCCTTCTTTTCCAGCCATTGAGCAAGAGATTCTCGCCTTTTGGGAGCAGGACGGCACCTTCGCAGCCTCCATCGCAGAACGTGAAGGCGGAGAAGAATGGGTGTTTTACGACGGTCCCCCCTTTGCAAACGGTCTTCCACACTATGGTCACTTGCTCACCGGATACGCCAAAGACGTTTTTCCCCGCTACCAAACAATGCGCGGGAAGAAGGTTGATCGTCGATTTGGGTGGGATACCCATGGGTTACCCGCAGAGCTCGAGGCAATGCGTCAGTTGGGCATAACCAAAAAGGAAGAAATCGAGGCGATGGGCATTGAAACATTCAATGCCGAAGCTAAGTCTTCAGTTTTGCGGTATACCGGCGAATGGGAAGAATACGTCACACGTCAAGCTCGCTGGGTTGACTTTGAGAACGATTACAAGACTCTTGACATCACATTTATGGAATCTGTGATTTGGGCATTCAAGCAGCTCTACGACAAAGGTTTGGCCTACGAAGGCTTCAGGGTTCTGCCCTATTGCTGGAATGACGAAACTCCGTTGTCAAACCATGAGTTGCGGATGGATGACGATGTGTACAAAATGCGTCAAGACCAGTCCGTTACCGTCACCTTCCCGCTTACTGGAGAGAAAGCACAGACGTTAGATCTCGTTGGTGTTCGAGCTCTTGCCTGGACGACAACGCCTTGGACATTGCCGACAAATGCCGCGTTAGCAGTGGGACCCACCATTGACTATGCGGTTGTGCCTGCCGGCCCAGCTGGAGCTGCTGACGGGGGAGATTCTTCTGCGCAGTATCTCATTGCAATTGACCTCCTGGGTAACTACGCAAAAGACCTTGGGTACGAGGATGCCGCAGCAGCTCAGGCTGCCGTGGTGAGAACAGTATCTGGTTCTGACCTTGAGGGCGTGACTTATCATCGGCTGTGGGACTACTACGCCGATGATGAAGAATATGCAGCTCATGCCTGGCGGATCATTGTTGCAGACTATGTCACAACTGCCGACGGTACGGGCATCGTTCACCAAGCCCCTGCCTACGGTGAAGAAGACCAAAAAATCTGCGAAGAAGTGGGTATTGGCGTTCGGGTCTCTGTTGATGACGGGGGCAAGTTCCTATCTCGATTCCCTGAAGTTGCTGGAATGCAAGTTTTTGAGGCCAACAAACCCCTGACCGTGTTGCTGCGTGAGCAAGGGCGTCTTCTGCGCGTGGCCTCGTATGAACACAGCTATCCCCACTGTTGGCGTTGCCGCCAACCCTTGATTTATCGTGCGGTCTCGAGCTGGTTTGTGAAAGTCACCCAATTCCGCGATCGCATGGAAGAGCTTAATCAGCAGATTAATTGGGTTCCAGAGAACGTCAAAGATGGGCAATTCGGTAAATGGATTGCAAATGCCAGGGACTGGTCAATTTCCAGAAACCGTTACTGGGGTTCGCCCATTCCGGTGTGGAAGTCAGATAGCCATGAGTATCCTCGGATAGATGTGTACGGCTCCCTTGATGAGATTGAGAAAGATTTTGGAGTTCGTCCCACTGATCTACACCGCCCATTTATCGATGAGCTGACTAGGCCGAACCCTGACGATCCAACAGGTCAATCCACAATGCGACGCATCGAAGATGTATTGGACGTCTGGTTTGATTCAGGCTCGATGCCTTTTGCGCAGGTTCATTATCCGTTTGAGAACCAGGAATGGTTTGACTCTCATAACCCTGCAGATTTCATTGTCGAGTACATCGGTCAAACTCGTGGATGGTTCTATACCCTCCACATTCTGGCTACCGCCCTTTTTGACCGCCCTGCCTTCAAAAATGTGGTTTCTCACGGCATCGTTTTAGGTAATGACGGACAAAAAATGTCCAAGTCGCTGCGCAACTACCCGGATGTGTCCGAAGTTTTTGAACGTGATGGCTCTGATGCGATGCGCTGGTTCCTGATGAGTTCTCCTGTGCTTCGCGGTGGAAACCTTGTTGTTACCGAAGAGGGAATTCGTGAAGGAGTTCGACAGGTCCTGTTGCCTCTGTGGAACAGCTATTACTTTTTCTCGCTCTATGCCAATGCTGATGGGTATGAAGCAACATTCAGGACAGATAGCACCAATGTATTGGACCAATACATTCTGGCTAAAACCCATGACCTGATCGATGAGGTCGGTGGTCACCTCGATGCCCTTGATTCAACGAATGCCGCAGAAGCACTTCGCCACTTCGCTGATGTTCTAACAAACTGGTATGTGCGTCGTTCGCGTGATCGCTTCTGGACCGGTGGCGAAGAAGCTCAAGAAGCTTTTGACACCCTCTACACCGTCTTGGTAACTCTCTGTCAGGTTGCTGCTCCTTTGTTGCCATTGGTTACTGAGAACATCTGGCAAGGGCTCACCGGGGGCCGATCTGTCCATCTGACTGATTGGCCAGATTCCAGTGCTTATCCTTCTAATCCTGAACTTGTGGCAACGATGGATGCAGTGCGCGACATCACCTCGTCCTCGCTCGCGCTGCGTAAGAAAGTGGGACTACGAGTCCGATTGCCATTAGCAGAATTGACTGTTGTAGCTGAGAATGCGGGTTCTTTGGCTGATTTCAGCGAGATTTTGCGCGACGAACTCAATGTCAAGAATGTGTCCTTGGTCGCACAAACTTCGGACAGCGCTCAGGAGTATGGCATCACTTCTAAGCTCACGGTTAATGCTCGCGCAGCAGGACCTCGCTTAGGTAAAGCGGTGCAACAGATTATTCACGCTGCTAAAGAAGGCAATTGGAGTGAAGAAAACGGTGTTGTCATCGCCGGGGGAGTTGCCCTAGAACCTGGCGAATATGACCTTACTCTTGAAGCTTCAGAGGGTGAGAATAATTCTCGGGCTTTGTCCCTTCTGCCAGGTGGCGGGTTTGTGTTGCTGGATACGGTGACAACGCCAGAGCTTGAAGCAGAAGGTCTGGCGCGCGATGTGATTCGAGCAGTACAAGACACCCGTAAAGCCGCAGGCTTTGATGTCTCAGATCGCATTGTGTTGAACCTGTTCTGTTTTGATTCAGCTGATGCCGCAGCTCTCAAGAATTGCGGTGAGGCAGATATTGCTGCAGAAACACTGGCTACATCATTCGGTGTGCATGACCCTGACTTCCACGCAGAGTTAGCTGGCTTTGCAGGCGGCTCTCCTGCGGAATGGCTTCCGGCTATGCCCGGAGGGATGCCGGAGCATTTCGCTCTCATTCCGGCAGGTCAATATGCCAATGCGGGTGATTTTGTCATTGCTGTGTCTCGTGTGAATCGAGTGGTCAATGTCTAGTGATTTTGCCTCAGGTGATTTTTCTTCAGATGATGACTATGAAGGTTTAGATCCTGCTGAGATGCAAGAGTATTCACGGGCTGCCGAACTTGTTTTCGCTGAGTTGCAGTCGCGTTTGGGAGAGGGAAATCCTCAACCTCGCTTGGAACCGACCCGTCGCGTCGTTGAACTCCTCGGTGATGTTCACCGTGCGTATCCGATTATTCATATTGCCGGAACGAATGGAAAGACGTCGACTGCACGCTTGATTGAGAGCATTTTGCGGGCTTATGGGCTCTCAACAGGACTGTTCACCTCTCCACACCTGATTACTGTCAACGAACGCATTGTGTTAGATGGAGTCCCTGTTCGAGATGATGTCTTGGTCACAAATTGGCTCGACATCAAGCCCTATGTGGAACTTGTTGATCGTGAACTCGAGGCTAAGTCCGAACCGCGCCTGACGTTTTTTGAGGTTATGACGGTCTTGGCTTATGCCACCTTTGCGGATGCTCCTGTTGATGTTGCCGTAGTTGAGGCTGGCCTGGGCGGAGAGTGGGATTCAACAAATGTTGCCGACGGCGCCGTCGCAGTCTTCACTCCTGTTGACCTAGACCATATGGAACGGTTGGGTTCAACTATTGAGGCGATTGCGCGAACAAAATCTGGAATTATCAAGCCGGCCTCCATGGTCATTTCTGCAACGCAGGCTCCTGAGGTTCGAGCGGTGTTAGAGGAAGCTGCTGAGCTCACAGAATCAACTTTGAGCTTCCTTTCAGATACATCTGAACCCCAGGTGGGAAGCCCTCTTGCGGTTGTGTCCAGAGCCATGGCTGTTGGGGGACAACTCATCACCGTTCAAGGTCTTGCTGGACGCTATGAAGACGTCTTCCTGGCCCTGTACGGAGATCACCAAGCAGATAATGCTGCTGTTGCTATCGGTGCTGTGGAATCGTTTCTTGGGGGAGCTTCGCAAGCTCTCGAAGAAGATGTGTTGAGCGAAGCGTTTGCGACGGTGTCTTCACCGGGGAGATTGCAACTTGTCGCGTCCGACCCCACAGTTCTCGTCGACGCTGCCCACAACCCCCACAGTGCTCACTCTCTTGCGCGCGCACTGAAGTCTTACTTTTCATTTGACGACATCACTATCGTGCTAGCTGCGTTTGACGATAAAGACGTCGAAGGCATCATCACCGCTCTTGCGCCTGTTGCGGCCCGTTTTGTTGTCACAACTGCTCCTTCGGAACGATCAAGGGACGCTCTGAGTGTTTCTCAGCTCGTTGCAGAGATTGTCGGAGCTGAAAAGGTTGTGATGGAAGTGGACCCTGTCGTTGCTGTCACGATGGCTCGAAATTTTGCTGCGGCTAGTGAATCTGGTGCTGTTGTGGTGACCGGTTCGATTTCTTTGGTGGGTCTAACACTTGATTTAGCCCATCAAACGCAAGGATGGACATTATGAAACGTTCAGCACAATCATCACTTGGACAAATTGTTCTTGGTGCCGAACTGATTGTTGTCGCTTTAGCGGCCTTGACGGTCTTCGGTTTGGGCGCCCTGCCACCTGCGCAGGCGCTCGGAGGCGGTGCTGCGGTGTGTGTCTTTATTGTGATTACGATTGCACTGATGCGCAAGTTTCGATTCGCCTTCATTTTGGGCTGGATTATTCAGCTCATCGTTGTTGCCAGCGGCTTTCTTGTAACAATGCTTTTTCTTATTGGAGCATTATTCACCGGCCTTTATGCCTATGGCATGATTCAGGGCGCCAAAGTTGATTCTCAAAAAAAGGACAATCTATGAACCACGTTGAAGAAACCCTCGTTTTGGTTAAGCCAGACGGCGTAGCCCGCTCTTTGACAGGAGAAATCCTGCGCCGTATTGAAGCTAAGGGCTATGTCATTGTCGACGTGCGAATGGTTCAAGCTGATCGAGACCTTTTGACCCGCCATTATGAAGAACACGTCGGTAAGCCGTTCTTTGAACCCCTAGTGAACTTTATGGAATCTGGTCCCGTCGTTGCTGTAAGGGTTGTCGGCGACCGGGTCATTGAAGGATTTAGATCTTTGGCTGGAACAACGGATCCCACCACGGCAGCGCCTGGAACTATTCGTGGAGATTTAGGCCGTGATTGGGGACTCCCTGTTCAGCAAAATCTTGTTCACGGTTCGGATTCGCCTGAATCAGCTGCACGTGAACTTGCGTTGTGGTTTAGCTAGAAACTTCCAATCCAGTTCAACACCAGTTGGGCAATTGCGGCCTCGGTGACAATTACACCCAGCACAATTATGGCTGACCAACTCAGCAGTGTTGTGCCGAGGGGGCGAGCTTTTTCTCCCCATACCCCATGCTTCATTGTCCAAAATAAGTTGACCCAAAACAGCGGAATGGTGGCTAGCCACGTCACGATGCACCAGGGGCACAACGTGCCTAAAGAAAAGACTGACTGAGTAAAGAGCCAGAGCACAAAAACAAAAGCACCAAAGTTGAAGATGGTGAATGCTCGCCAATACCAATTGGCATAACGTGCACCTGCAAGCAGTCCTGCGGCTGTTGCAAGGACAACAGGCCAGGACATCATGCCGATCAGAGGATTGGGGAATCCGAAGAGTTCACCTTGCCAGGAGGACAAATTGGCGCTGCACTGAACAAGAACGCTGTAGTCACAGGATGCCGCTTCTTCAGGAAACTTCAGTTTAAGAAACTTCTCGACGGTTAAGGAAAACGCTGCAGTGAGCCCGACGACACCCACAATGATCAGAAAGAAGGCAAAGCCAACGGGGCGTTTGGTTTCCTGCATGGAGATAGTCACTTTCTCATTATGCCCCTGTAAACACTGGGAACACTCTGAATTTCACACACTCTGGCATAAACGTGGGATACTAGAAGTAGTGCGACGCCCCGAGTGCCTCGCGCAACGTGACAAACAGACTTTGCAAATAAACGATTTTGCACCGGAAAATCACCGCGATTTTCCATCACAGTGTGACAGCGCAGACAATGCCAGCATTGTGCAGATAAAAAATTTTTGGTTCAAAACTTTTTAAGTTTTAAACCACCCGAGTAGTAAAGTTACGTTCCTTTCAGACGCGGTGACAGCGAAGGGGTAACGGAAAGCACACCACACCATGGTGAACAAAGATAACAACGACAATGTCGTTGAGGACACTGCTGTAGAAGACATTGTGACTGAGGTCATTGTCGACGCAGTAACCGCAGGTAACGAGATTATTGACGATGCGGTCATCGCCGCTGAAGTCATCGTTGCTGAAGCTGTTGCTGAAGCCGAAGAAATTGTTGCTGAAGCAAAGACTGAGACTCCTGTTGCAGTTGATATTGAGCACCCCACGTTTGTCCCTGAAGATGTCACCGATATTTTCTTCTATGCCCCCGTCATCCCAGGCACCCCAGAACGAATCCCGACCCGTGATGGCAATGTCCGATTTGAACGTCGTGAGCGCAAAGAACCACGTACAGCTTTCGGTGTGCCAGAAAGTGATGCAGACGAAAACAGTTCAAACGTTCGTCGCAGAGCGCGTCGTCGCCAGGGAGAAGAGCGTCCTGGAAGTGATGATCCGGAAAACACTGTTGTCCGCATTCGCACGCCACGAACTAATGACTATGTCGTTGAACCACAACGTGTTCGAGGTTCTACAAGGCTGGAAGCCAAAAAACAACGTCGTCGAGACGGTCGTGATGCTGGCCGTAAACGTGCTGTTGTTACCGAAACTGAGTTTCTTGCACGCCGTGAATCTGTCGATCGCGTCATGGTGGTCCGTGAAAAAGAAGACCGAGTACAAATTGGTGTTCTTGAGGACAATGTTCTCGTTGAACACTATGTGGCACGTTCTGCCGAGGCTAGCCTGATCGGAAACGTGTATCTGGGTAAAGTCCAAAACGTGTTGCCCTCGATGGAGGCAGCATTTGTGGACATTGGTCGTGGCCGTAATGCGGTGTTGTATTCCGGTGAAGTGGACTGGGATTCGGTCGAAACCGGAAATCAGCCTCGCAAGATTGAAACGGCTCTCAAACCCGGCGACAAAGTTCTCGTTCAGGTGACCAAAGATCCTGTTGGGCAAAAAGGTGCTCGTCTGACCTCGCAAATTTCCTTGCCTGGTCGTTATCTTGTCTATGTTCCCAACGGGTCAATGAACGGAATTAGCCGCAAACTTCCTGACACTGAACGTGTTCGGTTGAAGAAAATTCTCAAAGAAGTTCTTGCTGAAAACGTCAGCGTCATTGTCCGTACTGCAGCAGAAGGAGCTACTGAAGAGCAGTTGACTTTGGATGTGCAGCGTTTGGCATTGCAGTGGGAAGAGCTCTCTCGCAAGGCTGAAACAGAAAACGCTCCGGCACTTCTTCACAGCGAATCAGACCTGTTAATCAAGATTGTTCGAGATGTCTTCAACGAAGATTTCCAGAAGATGATCATTCAAGGTCAGGCATCACACCAGACCATCTCCAACTATTTGGCACAGGTAGCTCCTGAATTGCTGGAACGTATTTCTGCATACGACGGCAGTGGTGACAGCTTTGCTGAGTTGCGCATCACTGAACAGATTGAGAAAGCACTCGACCGCAAGGTCTATCTTCCTTCTGGTGGGTCGCTTGTTATTGACCGCACCGAAGCGATGACCGTTGTTGATGTGAACACCGGAAAGTTTGTAGGCACCGGCGGAAATCTTGAAGAAACGGTCACTAAAAACAACTTAGAAGCAGCCGAAGAAATCGTGCGCCAATTGAGATTGCGCGATATCGGAGGCATTATCGTTGTTGACTTTATCGACATGGTTTTGGAATCAAACCGCGATTTGGTTCACCGTCGACTCATTGAATGCCTCTCCAGAGACAGAACCAAGCACCAGGTTGCTGAAGTTACATCTTTGGGGTTAATCCAGATGACACGAAAGAAGCTTGGATTAGGCCTCCTAGAGACATTCTCGGAGCCATGTCAGACATGTTCGAGCCGTGGATTGATTGTGCATCATGAGCCAGTTACGCGTCCTGGTGGTAATGGCGAATCTAATGCAGCTGAACCTCGGCGTCGTGGAAAATCAACACCCAAAGCAGCCCCAGCAGTAGTGGCTCACCCCATTCCGGAGGGCGCAAAGAGCGCAATTGCCCAAATTGCCGCCAGCACATTAGGTGTGGATACAACTGAGACTGATTCCACTCCAGAAATCGTTGAGATCCTTGATATTCCGGTTGTGAAGAAATCACGTTCAAAAAAATCTGTCGTGTCAGCGGATGCAGCAGAAGAAATTCTTGAAAACGTGCTGGATGCGCTCCCGGAACCCAAGCAACCTGGCACGGGACGAGGTCGTTCACGTCGGGCCAGCACGCCAGCATCTTCTTCTTCATTAGAAGCAGAAGTCAAGGATTCTTAATTGGTAACGCTTGCCCCTCGCCGGTTTGACCGATAAAGCATTTTCAGGCTATTCTTGATACTTGGTGTCTGGGGCATATTGCCAAACAGATACAGGTTTTCTAGGGATAGTTTCAATCATTGAAAATCATCCCGTTCATATTCACATCGAGCTTCACAGAAAATAGGTAGCACAGTGGTTTACGCAGTAGTGCGCTCCGGCGGACGTCAGGAAAAGGTTGAAGTTGGCACCATTGTCACTATGGACCGTGTGAAAGCTGACGCATCAGGAAACATTGAACTTCCTGCAGTTCTTCATGTCGATGGCGACAAAGTCACCACCGATGCTTCAGCATTGTCAAAAATCACCGTCACCGCAAAGGTTCTTGGAGATCTCCGTGGCCCCAAGATTGTGATTCAAAAGTTTAAGAACAAGACCGGTTACAAGAAGCGCCAGGGGCACCGTCAGGAGCTCACTCGCGTTCAGGTTACTGGAATCAAGTAAGGCCTAGGAGAAGAAGACATGGCACATAAAAAAGGTGCGAGCTCCACTCGCAACGGTCGTGATTCCAACGCACAGCGTCTTGGCGTAAAGCGTTTTGGTGGTCAGAAAGTTTCTGCAGGAGAAATTCTTGTTCGCCAGCGTGGCACTCACTTTCACCCGGGAGTGAACGTCGGACGCGGTGGAGATGACACACTCTTTGCCCTGGCAGCTGGAGCTGTCGAGTTCGGCACAAAGGGTGGCCGCAAGGTCATCAACATTGTGTCTGTCTAACTCACAGATTTTCACAGAAGGGGCGAGCTAGATAGCTCGCCTTTTCTCATTTCTCATAGAAGCTAAGGAGGACGTTGTGGCTACATTTGTCGATAACGTCACCTTGCACCTCAAGGCAGGTCACGGCGGTAACGGCTGTGTCTCTGTTAAGCGTGAGAAGTTCAAACCTCTTGCAGGACCAGATGGCGGAAACGGCGGGGATGGCGGAGATATTGTTCTTGTTTCAGACCCCCAAGTAACCACTCTGTTAACTTTCCACCGGTCACCTCACATATCTTCACAAAATGGTGGCCCTGGAATGGGAGATTTCCGTTCAGGGCACAGCGGTGAAGAGCTTGTTCTTGTTGTTCCTGTCGGAACTGTCGTTAAAGATCCTGATGGTTCGCTCCTTGCCGACATGAATAAACCTGGTATGCGCGTGGTTGTTGCTCCTGGAGGGCAAGGTGGTTTAGGAAATGCCGCATTGGCATCGTCGAAGCGTAAAGCCCCAGGTTTTGCTTTGCTTGGAACAACCGGATACGAAGGCGATGTTCTCCTTGAACTCAAGACGCTAGCTGATGTTGCACTGGTGGGCTACCCTTCCGCAGGGAAGTCTTCGCTCATTGCAGCACTGTCTGCAGCTCGCCCCAAAATTGCGGATTACCCCTTCACAACCCTGCATCCAAATCTTGGCGTTGTTCAAGCAGGTGAGGTTCGGTACACCATTGCTGATGTCCCTGGGCTTATTGAAGGAGCAAGTGAAGGAAAGGGTCTTGGTCTAGAGTTTTTGCGACATGTAGAGCGGTGTACAGCTCTTCTGCACGTGATCGACTGTGCAACTTTAGAACCAGGCCGGGATCCTCTCAGTGACTTAGATGTCATCCTCACAGAACTCGCTGCATATCCTGTTCCTTCAGATCAGATACCGCTTTTAGATCGCCCTCAGCTCATCGCCTTAAACAAAGTAGATGTCCCTGATGCAAAAGATTTAGCCGATATGGTCAGACCCGATTTAGAAGCTCGTGGTTACCGTGTTTTTGAGATTTCAGCTCTCTCACATGAAGGATTACGCCAACTTTCTTTTGCTTTAGCTGAACTAGTTGAACAAGCCCGTCGTATCAGAGCTGAAGCCGACGAAGTTGTCCCCGTCATCATGCTGCGGCCTCGTGCCGTGGACGAGATGGATTTCACGATTCGAGTCGAAGGTGGAACCCACGGAAACATTTATCGTGTTCTTGGTGCCAAGCCAGAGCGGTGGGTGCAACAAACTGATTTCAACAATGAAGAGGCTGTCGGATATCTTGCCGATCGTTTGGCAAAATTAGGTGTTGAAGACCAATTATTTAAAGTAGGTGCTGTTGCTGGGTCAACGGTGATTATTGGTGACCACAATGGACTTGTCTTCGATTGGGAACCCACCTTGACCTCTACCGCGGAACTTATGAGTGGTCCTCGTGGAACAGATGAACGTTTTAACCCCAGTAACAGACGCACAAATAAACAACGCCGCGAAGAGTATTACGAACTGATGGATGCGAAACAAGAAGCACGTGACGAGCTCGTTCGAGAACGTGATGCAGGTTTGTGGCAAGTAGATGAAGAGATTGCTCATGACAATTAATTCCCGAAGTGATATTCCACGTGCAAAGCGCATTGTGGTGAAAGTTGGATCATCTTCAATCAGTGGAGATAACGCGCACCAGATTGTTCCTCTTGTCAGTGCATTGGCTCAAGCACATGGCTCAGGTGCTGAGGTTATTTTGGTGTCCTCTGGCGCGATGGCAACGGGATACCCCTTCATCAAGTTGACCAGCAGGCCCACCGATTTACCAACGCTGCAGGCCGCCGCCGCAGTGGGACAGAGCAGATTGATGCTGCGCTATCAATCGCTACTCGATCATTACAACATTGTTTCTGGACAAGTGTTGTTGACTTCTGGTGATTTTGAGGATGAATCCAGCAGAACAAACGCCGCCGCTGCGATGGAAAAGCTTCTTGAGCTGCGTGTGATGCCTATTGTCAACGAAAATGACACTGTGGCAACGCAGGAAATTCGATTTGGAGACAATGATCGACTTGCTGCTCTTGTCGCTCAACTCGTTCATGCTGATGTGCTTGTCTTGCTTTCTGATGTGGACGGTATTTATACCAAACCACCAGGCCAGGACGGTTCAGAACAGATTTCTGAGGTTACGTTTGGAAAGTCGCTGACAGAGATTGAGTTTGGGGATGTTGATGAATCTGGGGTTGGCAGCGGGGGAGCCCAGTCCAAAGCTGCTGCGGCAGAACACGCTGCCTCATCTGGGACGGCAACGCTGATTACTCATGCTGCACTCGTTGGTCAAGCCCTACGAGGTGAAAACGTCGGAACATGGTTCCACGCCAAGTGAGTAACATAAATGTTGTGATCGAATTGAGCCCACAGCTTCGTGTAAAACTCGAAGATGCACAGCGTGCATCACGTTTTTTGGCCACCTCCACAACAGCTGATAAAAATCAGGTCTTGGAATCCTTCGCCACGGTCATTGACACTCATCACGAAGATATTTTGGCGGCGAATGCTGCCGATATTGATGCCGGAGTTGCCTCAGGGTTGAGTGAGGGACTTGTTGATCGGCTCAGGTTCACTCCAGAACGTTTGACCTCGCTATCTCAGGCCGTCCGAGATGTCATTTCTCTGCAAGACCCAGTTGGTGTTGTTGTCCGCGGAAATGACATGCCCAACGGTATCCATTTATCGCAGGTCAGGGTGCCATTCGGTGTTATCGGTGCCATTTATGAAGCTCGTCCCAATGTCACTGTCGATATTGCCGCGTTGTGCATAAAAAGTGGGAATGCCGCTGTGCTTCGGGGTGGAACTGCGGCAGAACACACCAACACCGTGATGGTGTCACTTCTCCAACAAGCACTTGTGTCACAAAGTTTTCCTGCTGCATCCATACAAAGCATTGATGAATTAGGGCGAGCCGGGGCTACGCAACTAATGGCTGCCAGGGGATATGTGGATGTATTGATCCCTCGCGGAAGTGCACAGCTGATTGATGCGGTAGTTCAGGAATCCAAAGTGCCGGTCATAGAGACGGGGGCAGGTGTCGTCCATCTTGTGGTGGATGAGTCCGCAGATATTGACCAAGCTGTAGAGATCGTCCACAACTCTAAAGTCCAACGACCTAGCGTGTGTAATGCTCTGGAAACCTTGATTGTTCTTGATTCCATCGCAGATAAAGCGCTACCGCCTATTTTGGACATACTGGTCAGTTCTGGTGTCTCATTGGCGGGGGATGATCGAGCACGTTCAATCTACCCGTCGATGATGGTTGCCACCGACGTCGATTACGCCACTGAACACATGGGCCTAGAGATGAACATTGCTGTTGTATCAACTGTGGATGAAGCAATTGATCATATTCGCCGTTTTTCAACTCGTCATACAGAGGCCATTTTGACCAATAACGTCATGAATGCTGAAAAGTTTCTTGCAGAGGTTGATGCTGCTGTGGTCATGGTCAATGCGTCAACACGGTTTACAGATGGTGGAGAGTTTGGATTCGGTGCAGAAGTTGGTATCTCCACACAAAAACTTCACGCTCGTGGCCCAATGGGCCTCCCAGAATTAACCTCAACAAAGTGGATTGTTCGGGGTTCGGGACAAATTCGCAAGTAGAATAAAAGAAGAAATACGAAGCCCAATGGAGCCATCATGGAACTAGTCACCATTCTTGCCAGTGTTGAGGGTCGCGAGACATTTCCTCTCGTCATCCCTAAAGAGGCATTTGCCGCAATTGCTGCATCGTTCTTTCTCTTCCTCGGGCTTGTGACCTACTCGTTCCGTAACGTCGCCAACCGTCACAGTGAAAAGTGGGCTGACGCTAACGACAACGCTCACCACTAGGGATATTGATGACCGGATCCGGTCATACGATGAGAATCGGTATCTTCGGCGGAACATTTGATCCGCCGCAAATTGGTCATATTTTTGCTGCTCATCAGGCTTTTCTATCCTATGAATTAGATACCGTTTTCTTTGTCCCCACCGGCGAATCATGGCATAAAGACGAAGAGTCCTTGCCGCAGAACCGCGCTGAAATGGTTAAGTTAGCCATTAGTAACCTGTCCTGGGCAAAGTTCTCTGACTGTGATCTGTTGCGCGAAGGGCCGACCTATTCAATTGACACACTCACAGAGTTTCGTTCGAACTTTCCCACCGCTGAGCTTTTTTTCATTATGGGCGATGACGCCTTTTCTCAGATTCACACCTGGAAATCATGGCAACACTTCCCTGAGTTGGCTCAGTTTATTGTGGTGTCTAGACGCGGCGATACCGCTGAGATTCCCGAAATTCTTTCAGCCAGCGTAAACTTATTAGAAATATCAGCTGTGCCCATCTCCTCAACTCAATGTCGAGAGATGATCCGGCGGGGTGAGCCGGTTACCCAGTTCATTCCAGCTGACGTTATTGACTACATCCAAAAGAATCAGTTGTATCGGAGTATTGCGTGAGTAATGATGAACCACACATCGTGCTCAATGAGTTTGGAGACCTCTCTCGCAAAGCTCGTCGCGAATTAGAAGCTCAGGGAATTGATCCAGACACAGCTGTCATTGAATTTAAGCTTGCGACTGGACAAATTGCAACGATTACGCCTGAAGAGGCAGCAGCAGCTAAAGCCCAAGCTCAAGCAGAAGCAGCAGCCTCACAGACGATGCCATACGTGGCCACGCCAAGTCCGGTAACGCCCGCTCCCGCATCTGAACAGCCTTCTGCCCCTTCAGTGCCAGATGCCACTGACAGCGCTACCTGGGGGGCGCCGAGTCTCCCCGCTGTCTCAGAACCTGTCACACAGTCCCCCCCAAGACCTCTGGAGCCTGTTGCGACTGAACCCACTTTAGATTCAGATGCCTTAGCTCAAGTAGAACGAACCCTTGCAGATGTGTCTGAACACACAGGAGAAGTTCTTTCTCCTTTTGACCAGGTCATAGCTTCACCTGAGTCCGCCTCATCGCCGACATTTGCGGAACAGTCAGAACCTCAGTTATCTCCTAAAGAACAAAAGGCCCTTCTTAAATCACAGAAGAAACGTGATAAACGAAACGAAAAGATTCAAGCTCGTGAAGCAGCGGCAGCGTTATCCCTCGTTGCGGCTTCTGAGCCAGTCCTGAGCGAGCCCACAGCCGTTACTGAAACTGCTTCGCGGGAAGAATCCCCCGAGATTACTGTCAACGAATCCACGGTAGAAGTTCTCGACGTTGATGTTGATTCAGTGGAAGAAATCCATGAGGATTCAGTTGTTTTCGAGGTTGATGAATCACTCACCGTTGTCTATGAAGACGAAGAAGATGCTCCGCAAACTATTGCTGAGGCTACGGCTGCCATTGCCATAGCTGAGGCGGTAGCAGCTGCAGAAGCAGTTGTGGAAGCCGGAGAAATGGCAACGGATTATCAAACAAGTAGTTCTGTTCCCACGACAACTGGATCAATACCCGTCATTAGTAACGCGTTGATTCTTCCATCTCTTCCAGAAGATACAGGTTCCATTGCTCCTGTTGTTGCTACCGGCGAAATTGTCATTACCGGATCTATTCTGATTCCGCCTTCAATTTCTCAAGTGGGCGCACATGTGGACTCTCTGGACACATCAGACATTGACATTATTGACGATGGTGCTGAACAACCTCCTACCTCAACTCTCTCCCCGGTGAGCGCAGCATCGGCAGTAAGTGCTTACAACATTGCGAATGCTGTTGTGACAACTCCACGTGGAATGAATGAACGTTTACCATTCATACTTTCTATTGCAGCTGCCGGTCTTGCTGTGGGAGTTGTCGCCCTATTTGTTACCGGCTATATCTTAGGAATTTTCTAAATGGTTGCATCCGAAAATGCTCGTCGTTTATTGCAGATAGCAGCCACAGCTGCTGACGAGAAAGGCGGAGAAGACCTCATTGCCCTTGATATCTCAGATCCGCTTCCCCTTGTTGACATTTTTCTCCTAGTCACAGGTCGTAATGAACGTAATGTCATTGCGATTTCCAACGAGATCGAAGACAAAATGATCGAGGCAGGGGTCAAAACGCTTCGGCGCGAAGGGCGCACTGAGGGCAGATGGATTCTGCTTGATTTTGGTGATCTTGTTGTTCATGTCTTTCATGAAGAAGAGCGCATGTATTACGGCTTAGAGCGCTTATGGAAAGATTGTCCGCCTATTACCCTGCAATTAGCTGAGCGCTCCTAACCTGTAGTAATCTAAAGCAGTTGTCTCGGTTGTGACAACGTCCGGGTCTGTGGCGCAGCTGGTAGCGCACCTGCATGGCATGCAGGGGGTCAGGGGTTCGAGTCCCCTCAGATCCACTCAAAAAACTCCCACTCCACTGGGGGTTTTTTGTTTTAGATCAGATCCCGCCAACTGCGTTTAGGGACTTCTTTGCCGTTGACTATCTTGATGTTGGTGGTGATGGATTCCGTAACTGGGTTGATGACCATTTCTTCATCCCTGCGAAATGCTAAAACATTTTCGATGTAATCGGTTACGGCTTCCGATGAGGACACATTTCTATTTTGGTTCTCTGACATATGCCAGCGGTGTTCGAGTACTTGATGAAAAACTTCAGCTGGCTCAAGCTTGCTATCCAGGTCCTCTGGCACCTGCAAAATCACGGGTTCAAAAACGTGGGTAAGCCACTGGTGAGCAACAACTTCTTCATCAAGATGTTTGGTTGCCTCATTGGCCGCATAGGCATCTAAATCGTTGAGTAATCGACGAGCTTGGTTTTCTTCCGTATCTAATCCTGTTAGGCGCAACAAACGGCGAGAATGATGGCCAGCGTCGACAACCTTGGGCTGTATTTTCACCTTGGCGCCTGACTCGTCGGTAATAATCGATAGCTCTTCGATATCAAACCCAAGGTTATTAAGCCGTTCAACTCGTGCGTTGATTTTCCAAAGCTCATTCTGGTCGAGAAGTTCAGAATCATTGAGCTCATGCCACAATTTGTCATACGCGCTCATGATTGAATCACTAGTTTCAACGGGGTCAAGAGAGCTATCTAGCTTGCCCCCTGCTTGTATATCCATTAGTTCGCCAGCGATGTTCACGCGAGCAATCTCTAAATCATGTTCGCGCTGTCCTGCACTGAGACGATTGTGCAACCTGCCTGTTTCTGCGTCAACTAAATATGCCGCAAAAGAACCGGCATCACGCCTAAACAATGTGTTTGAAAGCGAAACATCTCCCCAGAAAAAACCAATATTGTGAAGTTTTACTAAGAGCAACGCCAAAGAATCGATAAGGCGTTGTGCAGTCTCTGGCCGAAGAGTCTGAGAGTAGAGCGCACGAAAAGGCATCGAAAACTTTAGGTGTCGTGTCACCAATGCAGCTGGAAGAAGATTACCCTTTTGGTCAGTTCGCCCTTGAATAACTGCTACAGCTTCAACACAAGGAGCGTCAATCTTTCGCAAATTTCGCAACATTTCATATTCGCTTTGAGCCATCTCATCAGTGGTTTCTTTGATGGCAATAACGAAACCATCGAGAGTGACAAAGCGGACAATGTGACGGGAAATACCCTTGGGCAAGGCGGTAATGATGTTATCTGGCCACTGTTCTAGAGGCACAGACCACGGTAGAGCTAATAGACCTGGCTCGATAGTCGTAGCTGTGATGTTCAGGGCAGAGTTCATCAAGAAAATGTCATCCTAAGAATATGGATGTTGCCTGCGCCCATCTTGGCGCAGGCAACAGTGCCTTGATAGTGAAAGACCAGAGGTCGTCACTGGAGATTACTCAGAAACGGCAGGGGAGAGACGCTCGCCTGTTTCATGATGGAACACGTGAATGTGCTTTTCCACCGGAGCTACAAAGACTTCGTCTCCTCGCATGGGGTGGTTTCGACCATCCACTCGAACAACCAGAGAATGTTCTTTACCATCGATGTCTACGTGTCCGTAAAGGTAGCCATCGGCACCGAGTTCTTCTACAACATCAACCACGATCTTCAGTCCTTTGTCCTTAGAAACTGTAAGGTCTTCTGGTCGAATACCAACGGTGATGGAGCCAGTGGCTTTCTTGCCAACCATGGGGTCAACCTTGGAGGTGAGGTTTCCAAATTCAACTCCACCAGAGACCATCTTTGACGGAATCAGGTTCATCGCAGGGGAGCCAATAAAACCAGCAACAAACTTGTTTGCAGGACGTTCGTACAAATCCCTCGGGGTTCCTACTTGCTGCAGAACGCCATCTTTGAGGACAGCAATCCGGTCACCCATAGTTAACGCTTCTGTCTGGTCGTGGGTTACATACACGGTGGTGACACCAAGTCGACGTTGCAATGACGCAATCTGAGTACGGGTTTGAACGCGCAATTTTGCATCAAGGTTGGACAGGGGCTCGTCCATGAGGAATACCTGGGGTTGGCGTACGATTGCACGTCCCATCGCTACACGTTGACGCTGACCTCCGGAGAGTGCTTTTGGTTTGCGGTCGAGGTATTCCTCAAGATCAAGCAGTTTCGCTGCTTCAAGAACACGTTCAGCGCGTTCTTCCTTCTTCACGCCGGCAATTTTGAGTGCAAAACCCATATTTTCTGCCACAGACATATGAGGGTAGAGTGCATAGTTTTGGAAAACCATAGCGATATCGCGGTCTTTAGGGGGAACATCGGTGACATCGCGCTCTCCAATAAGTATGCGACCGCCGTTGACTTCTTCGAGTCCGGCGAGCATGCGCAATGTCGTGGATTTACCACACCCAGAGGGGCCGACGAGAACAAGAAATTCTCCATCTTTAACCTCAAGGTTAATTTTGTCGACGGCGGGTTTGTCAGTGCCTGGGTAGAGGCGAGTGGCGTTTTCAAATGTTACTGATGCCATGGTAAGTAATGCTCCTTCACCGGCAGGTACGTGCCGGACGATCCGTTGTGAATGAAAATGCTACCCACCATTGGATAACACTGTTATTAGTTTGGCATAGAAACCTCGTGAGGGAATATTTTGTGACTTCACACTCTTAACAGTTCGTGCAACGTTTATTTTGCTTTATGCAATTCAGTTTGTTCCTCTTATGAGGGAACGTTTAGGCGCTCTCGCCATTTCGCGCTAGCCATTTATACCCCCTGGGGTATATACTTGGGTTATGTCACATCCCCGTAAAATCGTCGTCGTTGGTGGTGTTGCCGGCGGTATGTCCGCTGCCACTCGTCTGCGTCGGCTTGATGAACAAGCTGAGATTGTTGTCCTAGAACGAAGCGGATACGTTTCCTTTGCCAACTGTGGTCTGCCTTACCACCTCAGTGGAGTGATTGAACATCGCTCGTCACTCATGCTTCAAACGCCACAATCTCTCGGCGCACGATTTGCGCTCGATGTCAGAGTGAAAAGTGAAGTTGTTGATATCAACCGCGATTCAAAGACAGTTACTGTTCGAAACCTTCAAGAGAAAACGGATTACACCCTTGAGTATGATTTCCTAATTCTTTCTCCTGGTGCCGCTCCGACCATGCCGTCACAGGAAGGTGCGGAGCGAGCAATGTCTATGCGAGATATTGAAGACCTCGATCGTGCCATGGCATGGCTTGACTCAAAGCCCCAAACAGCTGTCGTTATTGGTGGAGGATTTATTGGTGTTGAGGTGGCAGAAAATCTGCTCAAGCGTGGATTATCTGTCACCATGCTTCAACGCAGCAACCAACTGATGCGAAATGTTGATCCAGAAATGGCTCATTTGCTCACAACTCGCATTAAGGCTTCAGGAATTGATCTGCGTTTCAACACCACCGCAACAGCTTTTACAAAGAAAAGCATCACTCTTTCGACGGGAGAAGATATTTCTGCCGATCTTGTTTTTTCTGCCATGGGTGTCAGGCCAGAAATTGGCTTAGCTCAGTTAGCGGGTCTTCGAATTGGAGAACAAGGTGGGATTTGGGTAGATGATCATCACCGCACGAGCGATCCCAGCATCTTTGCTGTGGGGGATGCCGTCGAAAAAACAGACGCGGTTACAGGTGAAAACAGAGTTATTACCCTGGCAGGTCTAGCTAATCGTCACGGTCATGCAGTAGCTAACGCCATTGTGGGGGCAGAGGTCACATCTGCTAGCCCAGCTTTGGGGACGTCAATCTTGAGCTTTGAAGGTCTTGCTGTGGCAAGCGTGGGGTGGACCGAGACAGCACTTCGTGCCCAAGGAAGAAAAATTCGGATTATCCATTCCCATCCCGCTAACCATGCGGCGTATTATCCCGGTGCGGAAACGATGCGGTTGAAGCTGATTGTTGATCCCGACACTGATTTGATTCTCGGGGCTCAAGGTGTCGGCGGCAGCGGTGTTGATAAAAGAATTGACGTTATCGCTACGGCCATGTTTGCAGGCTTAACAGCGAGCACCTTGGCCCAATTGGAGCTGGCATACGATCCCCAGCACGGCTCGGCTAAAGATCCTGTCAATATGCTCGGATATATCAACAGGAATGTCGCTGAAGGTCTCACTCCGACTCTCGAGTGGCATGAGCTTGACGATGCGCGACGAGATGGTGCTTTAGTGGTGGATGTTCGAACAGCAGGAGAACATAAATTTGGACACGTTCCAGAGAGTGTGAACTTCCCGCTGGATGAACTGCGCTCTCACCTGGAAGAGCTTCAGGGGAAGAAAATAGTGGTGTATTGCCAAGTGGGCCAACGTGGGCACACAGCTACTCGAATATTGAAACAAGTTGGAATTGACGCCATCAACCTTGATGGTGGCTACCTCACATGGAAAGCCGGAATGGCTTCGAAGGGAGTATGAACATGAGTGAATTACTGGAAGAGCAAAAGAAAATTCTCAACAGACTCAAGAGGGCACAAGGCCAGCTTGCCGCAGTTATTTCGTCTGTAGAAGCAGGTGGTGATTGCCGTCAGGTTGTCACTCAGCTTTCAGCGGTTTCTGGAGCAATTGATAAAGCAGGTTTTGCCATCATTGCCCAAGCAATGCAGGTGTGCCTTACGCAAGGGGACGAGGGCGATAAAGACGCTCCTACTGTTGCAGAACTTGAAAAACTGTTCTTGTCACTTTCCTAGCTAAACTTCAGGCGTGGGAAGAAGTGGCTGGACCTACCTCGGAGCAGCGATAGCTCTAGCACTTGTGTTGCTCGTTGCGTTGATCATGCAACTAACACAATCGCCACAGAGTGTTTCCTCTCGTGTGGGGGATCCCACTCGCTATGTTGCAACTATTCCAGAGTTGCTCAGCGAACCCTGGGGATCTGATCCGGTTGGTTTCTATGTTTCTGAATACGTAGATAACCTCACCACAGAAGAAGCAGTGAGATCACTGCTTGTCTTGAATTATCCAGGTACTGATGCCAGAACCCTGGAAAACTATCTCACCACGTACCGCCCTGGTGGTTTTATTTTGATGGGTAGCAACATCCCAGCCACCCCAGAAGAACTCGCTGCACTAACTGGTGTTCTACGATCCAGCGAAGAATTTCCTCGGCTTGTGGGAATCGATCAAGAAGGCGGTGTTGTCTCACGTCTTCCCTATGACAGTGCTGCCGGGGCCAACGTCCTCAGGTTTGAGCCTGTCGGTTCGACAATTCAGGCCTTTTCCCAACGTTCAGCTCTACTCGAGAGCCTCGGAATTAACCTCAATTTTGGAATTGTTGGTGATATTTCAGCTGATCCCACTTCGTTTATTTATAGTCGATCTTTCGGAGGAGATCCTCAGTCTGCATCAGAGCGAGTTGAAGCAGCCGTGTTAGCTGAAACAAGTGTCTTGAGTACCGTTAAACACTTTCCTGGTCATGGCAGTGCTCCTGGAGACTCTCATGTGGGGATTCCCATTTCTCCGCTGTCCTATGACCAATGGCTAACCACAGAAGCTGTGCCATTCATTAAAGCCATTAGCGCCAACGTTCCCGTAGTCATGTTTGGCCATCTCAGCTTTCCCGCAGTAGATTCGCAGCCTTCCTCGTTGTCACCTACCTGGCACAACATTCTTCGAAACGATCTGGGGTTTGACGGAATCATCATCACTGATGACATGACGATGCTGGAGAACTCTGGAAACCCTGAATATGCAGATCCAGGAACAAACGCCGTCCGTGCGCTAGGAGCAGGAGCTGATGTGTTGCTTTATGTGCCTGCTGTGAGCTTTAATCCTGACACTGTAGTTCAAGCTGTGCTCTCGGCAATTGATCAAGGGATACTCAGTGAGGCTGCAATTAGAGAATCAGTTGGCCGTGTCGCAACGGAGAGACGATTGATGTTTGCTGGTGCTCAAACCTGGGTACCACCGTGTGATGAGCGGTGTTTTATCCGGATAACGTATTAGCCATTTTCAGCGTCAAAACCACTCATAATCTCAGCACGAATTCGGCGTAGATTTTCCATTAAGAATCCAACTAGTATCCAGTTTGCTCCTGAGGGTGCCTTCACGCTGATGGGGCTTGTAAGCGCAGGAATTTCTTGTGTTGGAGGATGCGCTGACCCCATAGCAGGTAACCCGGCATCACGAACCAGAAGCCGTAAATCATGGCCTGCGCGTTCAAATTCACGCGCAATCTGGGTTATGCCAGGTTCTGCTACGACAGATTCGTCATAGTGATCTTTCACGCCTCGGGTAACACCAATGGTTCGATTAACCAACACTGCAAGTTGGTCAAGAAGAGTGCGGGTGTGAGCCAATTCGTGAGCATGTTTACCCTTGAAAGCATTGAATCTCAGGCTTTCCTCAGCACTTGAGAGTGTCGATTGTGCCTTGTTTAATTGTGCCCTGAGAGCGAGTGATCGGGTGTGGATTTCTGAGAGATCTTCGTATGAACTTGATGTTGTCAATACACGAGAGATGTCCTCAAATACATCTGCGATGTTTGAGCCTAATAATCCAATGGCGTTATACGAAGGCTGGAGTGCAACCGGGGGAGCGATGACCGCATTGACAACAAACGCAACAGTTGCTCCGATAAGTGTTTCGATAATGCGATCAAAGGCATACTGAGGCGTTGCAGCACCGATGGCGATAACCAGCATGGCACTAATGGCTATTTGGTTGGATGTTGCAGGTGTTATTTTAAAAATCCAGCCCCCGATAATTGCGGCTGCGATAGTGAGTAGGACAAGCCAGCTGGGTGATCCAAAGAGCAGGCTTGCGCCGAGGGCAAGTCCCACTCCGACAATTGTGCCCGTAGATCTTTCTAGTGCTTTTCCTAGTGATTGATTGACACTGGGCTGGATGACAATAATTGCCGCAATAGCGGCGAATATGGGCAGCTGCCCTGGAACTACCCAGGCTGCAATAAACCATGCTGCAAATGTTGCGATGAGAGTCTTCACCACTTGCAATACGGGAATACGTTTCTTCGATTGCAAATTTGACACAATGCTCATGTCATAAAAGTAATGTCAGCACGGCAATCTGGGCGTTGGGCGCGCGATGACAACATTACTGGTTTTCCCCACATCACGAATCACGTGGGTATCCACGAAGGTTATCTCTTCAGTGCATGGTGTCCAAGTGTTTAGTTTTACTTGTCCAATGAAGTTGTTCTCGCAGTTGCTTACGCAGGTTTTTGGCTCAGAAGCGGCAGATAGTTCAGCATCTCGTCGGCGAATTCTTCCAGGAGTGGTGATTTTCGTTGCACTGGCAGGATTGACGCTCACCATAGTTATTTCTGCAATTGGCTCTCTGACAAGTTCCACAACTATTCCGCAGGAACTTGATGCCCCTTCTCAGTCAGATTCTGAAATTTCGACCATCGGTTCACCTGTCTACGTTCATGTTGTTGGTGCCGTAGTTAACCCAGGCCTTTATGAACTAGAGGAGGGTGCTCGCGTGATCGACGCGGTTATGGCCGCTGGGGGGTTCAATGGTGAGCCTTCAGAGTGTTCCTTGAATCTTGCTCGGCCTGTAGCCGATGGCGAGCAATTAGTAGTGAATTCATCAGAGCAAGGCTGCACTGAAACATCTGGATTCACCGAAGGAAAAGTTTCTTTGAACAATGCTTCAGAAACTGATTTAGATACCTTGCCGGGAATAGGCCCCACTTTGGCTGCGCGCATTATCAATTGGCGAGAATCATCAGGTCCATTTACCTCCGTTGAACAGCTCAATGAAGTATCTGGAATTGGCGACAAACTTTTTGCAGGGGTAAAGGATCTTCTTACCTTGTGACACATCATGACTGGCGCTTAGCAAGTGCTGCCATTCCGGCATGGGTGAGTGTCGCGGTGACAATCATTGCCCTGCCCGGGACGCAAGATTCGATATTTCCTTTAGCCATAGTCATCTGTGCAGTTTTATGCGTCTTCGTGATGACTTCGGCAGTTATTGGACGAAAAAGATTTCCACTCATCTCCTTATCGCTTGTTCTTTGTTCTCTTGGTATTGCCGCAGTACTTCTTAGAGCACCTCATCGGAGGGATGAATCTCAGTGGGTGGATAGCGAGCGAGTTGGTGAATTTCCTCACTGGGTAATGAATCTGAGGAATGTTTTGAGTGAGATTGCAGCTGACTTACCCAGCTTTGGAGGCCAACTTATCCCTGGTCTTACTATCGGAGATGATTCTGCTGTCACACCGTCATTGTTATCTGCAATGCAATCATCTTCGATGACACATTTGACAGCAGTGTCTGGTGCAAATTGTGCCATCGTGACGGCAAGCGCAGCTGGAATTGTTGCCTTAGCAGGTGGGGGGAGGATAGCTCGCTCTATCGCAGCACTCGGGGCATTGGTCACCTTTGTCGTCATTGTTGGTTTTGAGCCTTCCGTTATCCGAGCAGCAGTTATGGCTGTTGTGGTTATTGTGACCATCATTATTGGCAGGCCTGGTGTGGGTTTGCCTATCTTGGCAACAGCCGTCGTTATTCTTCTCTTGAGTGATCCGTGGTTATCGTTGGAACTTGGGTTTGTCCTTTCCGTGGTGGCGACGGGAGCGCTCTTCACACTTGCGGGCCAATTAGCTCATGCACTGAGCGCATGGATGCCATTATGGCTAGCCGTCATTATTTCAATTCCTCTCGCTGCCCAACTCGCCTGCCAGCCATTCATTGTCTTGATTAATCCAGAAATTCAGATCTTCGGCGTCGTTGCAAATGTCTTGGCTGCACCAGTGGCCCCACTAGCTACCATCATGGGTTTGATTGCCCTGGTTGGACTGGCCATTGTTGAACCTCTAGGAATTGCGATGATGTGGATTCAGTGGATCCCAGCCCAATGGATTGGTCAGGTAGCACAAGTAATTTCGTCTCTCCCACAGTCATCATTGCCGTGGTTGAGTGGGTGGCCTGGATTCTTTCTCACCAGCATGCTGTCTGTGGCGATTGCGATGTCATTGTTATCTCGAAATAAGGGAATCCGAAAGTTATTGGGCATCAGCGTGTGTGTGACATTCATCATCGTTGGCGGATCATCGATACTGGGTTCTGCTCTAACCAAAACAACAATTCCGAGAGACTGGTCCATTGTCTTTTGCGATGTAGGTCAAGGCGATGCAATTTTTGTAAAGTCTGACAATCGCATTGCACTCATTGATACGGGAAAGTATCCAGAAAAGTTATCTCAGTGTGTTTCGCACCTCTCCATAAACAGGATTGATCTCCTGGTTCTGACCCATTTTGATAAAGACCATGTTGGTGCAGTAGGTGAGATTTCAAATCTTGTCTCTACAGCTATTGTCGGGTTGCCAGAAGATGCCGCAGATCAACGCATCATTAAGGATCTTGCCAATAATGCAGTGACATTAGTTCAGGGAGAATCAGGGCTGACTGGAAAGCTAGGACATGCTCACTGGCAGATATTGTGGCCCACAGCGTCACACAGCGGTGCAGAGAGTTTCAAGAAAGGTAACGATGGCTCTGTCACTCTTCTGGTTGATTTTGGGGGGTGGGATGCGTTATTCACTGGCGATTTAGGTAAAGAG
>JBIIGO010000045.1:0-8820 GCA_044236405.1 Aurantimicrobium sp. | reverse complement strand
CTGGGAAAGGCCCCCTCCTAGCTGATGTTTTCCGGCTAGTGGTGGCTTAGGATGAGTGAATGGATTCTCCAATCAACAGCCCCGAAGACCTTCTCAATCCCCTGACTAACAGTGCCGTGGACCCCTTTGAAGTGGCCCGCGAAGCAGCAGGCCAAATCGCAGAAAAGACCGGGGTTTCCCACCACGACATTGCGTTGACTCTGGGCTCAGGCTGGGGAAAAGCTGCCGACTTCTTAGGTGAAACAACGGCAACCATTGATGCGTCAGAGATCACCGGCTTTACTGCCTCTGCTGTTGCTGGCCATTCTGGAACAATCCGGAGCATTGTGCTTCCTAATGGCAAGCGTGCACTGATTATTGGCGCAAGAACTCACTACTACGAGGGTCACGGGGTTCGTCGTGTTGTGCACAGTGTGCGCACTGCGGCCGCAACCGGCGCAACAACGATGGTGCTCACCAATGGCGCAGGAGGAATCAAGCCCACTTGGAAACCTGGCACCCCTGTCTTAATTAGTGACCACATCAATCTGACCTCTGCCTCTCCCCTGGAAGGGGCAACATTTATTGATCTGACGGATCTGTACTCCGCCCGCTTACGTGATCTTGCCCGCACCGTCGACCCTTCATTGGACGAGGGCGTCTATGTGCAATTCCGGGGGCCTCAATATGAGACTCCCGCGGAAGTACAAATGGCCAAGATTATGGGGGGACATATTGTCGGAATGTCGACTGCTCTTGAAGCGATCGCTGCCCGCCAGGCCGGAATGGAAATTCTGGGGGTTTCACTGATCACCAACCTTGCGGCTGGTATTTCAGAAAATCCTCTGTCCCACAAAGAGGTCTTAGAAGCTGGTCAAGCGGCTGAATCCCGCATTGGTGAGTTGTTGGCCACCATCGTCTCCAAGCTGTAGGGGTTTTTCTTGTTATCTCTTACCGAACTCACTCCTCTTGCTCGCTCGTGGATTGATCAAGATCCTGATTCAGAAACGGTCAACGAGCTGACGTCTCTGCTTTCAGAGGCAACGGCTGGAAACACAGCTGCCCTTGCAGAACTCTCAGACCGTTTTTCAACCCGCCTGAGTTTTGGAACAGCGGGACTTCGCGGAGCCATTGCTGGTGGGCCCAACCGCATGAATCGTGTTGTGGTGATGCAGGCTGCCGCGGGGCTCGCGAACTATCTGCTCAAGCAACCCCATGACGGTGTCCCCTCTGTTGTTATTGGGTATGACGGGCGAAAGAATTCTGAGGTGTTTGCCCGCGATAGTGCTGAAGTGTTTTCTGGATTAGGTGTCACAGCCCATCTCATGCCCCGGATGCTGCCCACCCCTGTCCTTGCTTTTGCGGTTCGGGATATGGCAGCCAGTGCCGGGGTTATGGTCACCGCAAGCCACAACCCTGCCGCCGATAACGGTTACAAAGTGTACTTAGGTGGGGAAGATCAGGGTTCGCAGATCGTCTCCCCCGCAGATGCTCATATCGCCTCCGAAATAGACAGCATTGCAGCTACCCAGAAAGTCACAGAACTTACACGTGGTGAATTCGGAATCGTTCCCGAAACAACAATCGAAAACTACATTGCCCGCACGGCCGATATTGTTGCTGCCCCTTCCACCCAGCCACGCATTGTCTATACCGCCCTCCACGGAGTCGGATTTAACACCTTCTCGGATGTGATCACGAGAGCCGGGTTTAGCGTTCCCGATATTGTGATGGAACAAAACACACCGGATGCCTCTTTCCCCACTGTTGCTTTCCCTAACCCGGAAGAACCCGGTGCTCTTGATATGGCCTACGCCTTAGCCAAGAAAAATCAGGCCGATCTTATTGTGGCCAATGATCCAGACGCCGATCGTCTTGCTGTAGCTATCCCAGATGACACAGCCCCTAATGGCTACCGGCGCCTCACCGGCAATGAGCTCGGTAGCATCCTGGGCTGGTGGACAGCACGTAATCTCGCTGCTTCTGGTTCTCACGGAGCCCTAGCCTGTTCGATCGTCTCTAGCCCCGCTCTGGCTGCTGTTGCCAAACACTACGGCCTTGATTTTCAGTGGACCCTGACCGGATTCAAATGGGTCTCTCGTGTGCCTGGCCTGGCCTTCGGTTACGAAGAAGCACTCGGATACTTGGTTGATCCAGAAGTGATCCGCGATAAAGATGGCATCTCAGCAGCCCTCGTGCTGATGAGTATTGTGAGTGACCTCGCAGCTGACGGAAAGACACTTGCGGAGCATCTCGATGAGTTCAGTGCTCTGTTTGGCGGGTTTGTGAGTGAGCAAATCTCGGTTCGGGTCACTGACCTCTCCGCCATTGATAAAGTCATGTCATCATTGCGACAATCACCACCACACGAGATTGGTGGGATTGCGGTGAAGAGCGTTGAGGACCTTGCTCACGGTGTGGATGGATTGCCTCCCAGTGATGTGATTCGTTTTTGGCTTGAGGACGGTTCCAGGGTGATGGTTCGCCCCAGTGGCACCGAGCCCAAGCTCAAGGTCTATGTCGACGTTGTCTCCCACGAAGACAACGCTGAAGAACGAAAGCGCGATAGTTCAACACGGCTAGAGCAACTCTCCGCTGGGATGCGAAAGATTGTTGCGCTCTAGCTTATTTATGCGGCTGTAATGCGCTCAGCGATCAGTGATTCTCGCGGAGTGTATTCGGAAGCTTCACCGATACGGTAGCTGCCCTCAAGGGCCTCGATGGCTCGTTCAAATCGTGCTGCATCATTTGCAAGAAGTGTGAACAGCGGTTCACCCTTGCGCACTTTGTCACCTGGCTTGGCATGTAAGTCAATTCCAGCAGCGTGAATGACAGCATCTTCTGCGCGTGCTCGACCAGCACCCAGCCTCCACGCAGCAATTCCAAAGGGCAACGCTATCTGTTCAATCAGAGTTCCATCACGGTCGGCATAGACAACATGTGTTTCTGCGGCCACCGGTAAGGCAGCATCTGGATCTCCGCCTTGGGCAGCAATAGTTGCTCTCCAGGAGTCCATTGCTTTTCCGTTGCGTAAGTTCTCGTGAACATCAACGTTGTGCATTCCTGCCATGTTCAACATTTCTGTGGCTAAAGCAACGGTGAGCTCAACAACATCAGCTGGACCCCCGCCTGCTAAGACTTCAACGGATTCACGAACTTCATTGGCATTACCAATAGCAAGACCTAAAGGAATATTCATATCCGTCAGTAGCGCCGTGGTGTTCACCCCGGCATCGGTACCGAGCTCCACCATCGTGGTGGCCAGTTCTCTCGAGCGAGAAATGTCCTTCAAAAAAGCGCCTGAGCCAAACTTAACATCCAACACCAAAGAGTCCGTGCCCTCAGCAATTTTTTTACTCATAATGCTGGAGGCAATCAAGGGAATGGCTTCAACGGTTGCCGTAATATCGCGCAGCGCATAGAGCTTTCCATCTGCGGGAGCTAACCCTGAGCCGGCAGCACAAATAACCCCGTTGAGCGCATCTAACTGAGCAAACATTTCTTCATTGCTCAGGTGTGCTCGCCAGCCGGCAATTGATTCGAGCTTGTCGAGGGTTCCACCGGTGTGGCCCAGCCCTCGGCCAGAGAGCTGAGGAACGGCAACTCCAAAGGATGCGACAAGCGGCATGAGGGGCAAGGTGATCTTGTCGCCGACGCCACCCGTAGAGTGTTTGTCTGCAGTTGGACGATTCAGGGCGGAGAAATCCATCCGCTCTCCTGAATCAATCATCGCCATGGTCAGATCACGAATTTCTCTGCGGTTCATACCGTTGAGAAAAATAGCCATGGTCATAGCCGACATTTGTTCTTGAGCGATAAAACCTCTGGTGTATGCCTCAACCATCCAGCGAATCTGCTCTGTGGTGAGCTCACCTTTATCCCGCTTGATTGCAATAAGTTGAACAGCATCAAATGGTTCAACGGGTGTCATGGGGTGTCCTTACGAAAATCATCTAGTTGGCGAGGCCCAAAGGCGTCAGGAATAACCTCATCAATGGTTTTGATTCCAGAGACAGTCTCTAGCACCATGCCCGGGGCAGAGTGTTCATAGAGGAGTTGACGACATCTTCCACACGGCATCAACACTTCACCATTGCCGTCCACGCAGGTAAAGGCAACGAGCTTGCCTCCGCCACTTGCATGCAGGGCGGAGACAAGCCCACACTCTGCACACAGGGTGAGTCCATAGGATGCATTCTCTACATTGCAGCCAGAGACAATACGCCCGTCATCGACCAGGGCTGCTGCACCAACAGGAAAGTGGGAATAGGGAACATACGCAGCACTCATGGCTTCACGTGCTGCTGCGCGTAAGAGATCCCACTGAATATCTTGTGCCGAAGGGGCCATCAGTTCACCTAACTCTTCACGTACGGTTTACCGGCCGCGGCAGGGCCCCGGACACGGCCAACAAATCCTGCGACAACGAAGATGGTGACCACATACGGCAACATCAGCATGAACTCGCTGGGCACCGGGGAACCTATGATGGAAAGCACGTTTTGTAAGTTACTGGCAAAACCAAAGAGCAAGGCTGCCAAGGTGGCACGAATAGGGTCCCAGCGACCAAAGATCACAGCTGCAAGGGCAATAAAGCCAGCGCCTGCTGTCATTTCTTTACCGAAAGCTCCCACAGCGCCCAACGTGAAGTAGGCACCGCCAATTCCGGCAATCGCACCGGCGAGCGCAACATTCCAGAATCTGGTTGCAGCAACATTGATACCGACAGTGTCCGCCGCCATGGGATGCTCACCCACAGAACGAAGACGTAATCCCCACTTGGTTTTATAGAGGGCGTAGGCAACGGCTGCCACGATGGCATACATCAAATACACAATGATGGTCTGCTGAAACAAGACCGGCCCAATGATGGGGATTTGTCCCAGGATGGGAATCTCAATGCGATCAAACCGTGGAGGTGAGTTCAGCAGCGGGGTGTTCGATGTGAGGACTTGAGAGTACAAGAAGCTGGTCAAACCCAGCACCAATACGTTCAGCACCACACCCACAATGACTTGGTCAACGAGGTATTTGATGGAGAAAGCAGCAAGAACAAACGAGACCAGCATTCCGGCGACCATGGCGGCAAAAAGTCCCAGATAGGCATTACCGGTAATGGAGGCAACCATAGCGGAGAGGAATGCCCCGGCGAGAAGTTGTCCTTCAATCGCAATGTTGACCACACCAACGCGTTCAGAAATGATGCCACCTAAAGCACCAAAGATCAGAGGGATGCTCAGGCCCAATGTACCCAGAAGGAGACCAGGTACCAAGATTGATTCATCTGCTCCTGCCCAGGTGAGAAATCCCATAATGGCAAAGAAGCCAAATGCCACGATCATCCACACCGATGTCTTACGTCCTTGAGAGGTGAGATAGAAACTTAAGGCTGTGATGATGGCCATCAACACAGTGACCGTGATTCCCGTGCCCAAGGCAGGCAGATCAATCGGTGCTAACTGAATGACGTCAGACTCAGTGGATAGTCGGAAGTTTGTCGAAGCCCCGGTATTAAAGACGATAAAGATTATCGCGGCAAGGACCGTAATCACGGCAAAGGCAATAGGAGCTTTCCAGTTTTTGACAGCGACTTGTGCGGTCGCCTCAACAGAGGGTTCCAAGGTGTTGGTCTGGCTCACTTTGTCACCGCCTTTACTCGGGGGCGACGTAAGGAGACTGGCTTTGGTTCTCCCTGGGGAACAGGAAGTCTAAACATAGCTCGAACCAGTGGTGGTGCGGCAATGAAGAGAACAATCAACGACTGAACGACCAAAACGATATCAATTGGAATTCCTTGGGCTGCCTGCATGGAGAACCCACCTGCTTTAAAGGCACCAAACAAAATTCCGGCAACAAAAACACCCCAGGGCTTAGCTCGACCAAGCAAAGCAACGGTGATGGCGTCGAACCCGATACCCGCATCGATGCCCGCACTAAATCCTGCAGGAACGACACCGAGAACCTGGATAACACCGGCAACGGCAATCAACCCACCGGAGAACAGCATCGCGTAGATATACATTCTGTCGACGCGAATACCAGCTACGCGGGCGGCGTTGGGGTTCTCCCCTACAGCGCGGAATTGGAATCCCAAGCTGGAGCGTGAAAGCAGCCACCAGGTGAAGAAGGTCAGTCCCACAACTATCAAGAAACCAATATTGAGGTTGTAGCCAGGGCCCAACAATTTTGGCATGACTGCTGTTTCCAAAATGGGAGCAGTTTTAGGGTTGTTCGATCCAGGAGCTTGAAGGAGGCCTTGAGTCCTAAGCATCCACGAGACCAAGTAAAAGGCGATGTAGTTGAGCATGATGGTCACGATCACTTCGTGCGCACCGGTGCGAGCCTTCAACAGACCCACAATTCCTGCCCAGAATGCGCCACCAATGATTCCGGCCAAGATGGCGACGATGAGGTGGATAACCGGAGGCAAGTGCCAGGTGAAACCGACATAGCCGGCAGCAGCAGCGGCGATCAGCATCTGACCGCGGCCACCAATGTTGAACAGTCCCACGCGGAAAGCCAAGGCAACACCCAGACCAGCAACAATCAGCGGAGTCGCAAAGGTCAAGGTTTCGGTCAGGGGCTTGATTCCGGTGGCAAATTCAGGGCGGCGGAAGTTATAGATCGAGCCTTGGAACAAGGAGGAATACGCGCCAAAGACAGATTCCCAAATAGCCTGAACGGTCGACATGGGGCTGGCAAAGAAATAGGTCGTTGCCTTGTGAACGTTCTCATCCGTCACCGCAATCAAAATGGCGCCAACGAACAATGCGGTGACCACAGACAAGATGGAAATCACGGCGCTTCCGCCGAGCATTTCCTTCAGAGCAATATTCCAGCGCGATGGAGGTTCAATCGTTCCATCGGGCGCGATGGGCGAGGTGTCTTTTGTACTCATGCTGTAACTCCTGCAGGGGTTTCTCCGGCCATCATCAAACCCAAAGTGGTTCGATCTGTATCAGCAGGAACAATTCCCACAATTCTTCCGCGGTACATCACCACGATTCGATCGGCGAGCGCTACAACCTCATCGAGCTCGCTGGAGACAACCAGGACAGGGATGCCGCTATCTCTGGTTTGCACAATGCGTTTGTGCACAAACTCGATAGATCCCACGTCAATACCTCGGGTGGGCTGAGCGGCCACAAACAGCTTCAATTCACGACTGAGCTCACGGGCCAACACAATCTTCTGCTGGTTCCCTCCAGAGAGCTGCTTTGCGAGAGAAGTGATGCCTTGAGAGCGAACATCAAACTCTTGGGATGTTTTGGTGGCAAACTCATCTAAAGCCTTCAGCTGCAATGCACCTGCCTTAACAAATGGTTCACCGTGAGAGCGATCGAGCATCATGTTCTCAGCGATTGTAAAAGTTCCTACTAATCCATCTTCGGTGCGGTCTTCAGGGACAAAACCCACTCCCTCATCGAGCACTCCGCGAACGGACTTGCCCAATAGCTCTTCTCCGTTGAGAGTAATTGAACCGGTGGTGTGGTGGGCAAGACCCATGATTGCTTCGGTCAGTTCTGTCTGCCCGTTTCCTTGGACTCCGGCAATACAGACAATTTCTCCCGCATGAACGGTGAAGGAGATATCGTTGACCACTTTGGCACCGGTGGGATCAATCACCGAGAGGTTATCGATAACGAGTGCAGCCGCGCCTTCTTTGGCTGGCTCCTTGTCCACCTTGAGCTGAACAGCACGGCCAACCATCATCTCTGCCAATTCTGCATTCGTTGCAGTGGGTTCTGCTTCACCAACAACTTTTCCGAGACGGATAACCGTAATGGTGTCAGCGACAGCACGTACCTCACGGAGTTTGTGGGTAATGAAAATAATGGCGGTTCCGCTATCGCGAAGCTGACGCATGATTTCCATCAATTCATCAGTTTCCTGAGGGGTAAGAACAGCGGTGGGTTCATCAAAAATGAGAACTTGAGCATCCCTGGCCAACGCTTTAATAATTTCTACACGCTGCTGAACACCGACAGGAAGATCTCCCACAATGGCATCAGGGTCAATATCAAACCCAAAGCGCGCACTGACTTCTTGCACAAGTTTCCTGGCAGCGGGAAGGTCCAGTCGGCCACCGCTCTTTGTTTGCTCGTGACCAAGCATCACATTTTCTGCCACCGTGAAGACAGGGATCAACATAAAGTGCTGGTGGACCATGCCGATACCGGCTGCCATGGCATCGCCAGGCCCAGAGAAATGCTGAACAACATCATCGAGAAGAATCTCTCCCTCGTCAGCTTGGTAGAGACCAAACAGAACGTTCATCAGCGTTGACTTACCGGCACCGTTTTCTCCCACAAGAGCGTGGATTTCATTGGGGAGCGCAACCAAACTGATGTGGTCATTGGCAGTGAGCTGGCCAAATCTTTTGGTGATATTTTTCAGTTCGAGCTTCATGAATCACTTATCTTCGTCGATGGGTTTCACACTACGGTACTAGGTATTCCTGAAAGAAAGAAAAAGAAAGGGGAGGCACTCGCCGAAGCGGGCCTCCCCAGACTTTTATCAGGGATTACTTAGGTGATGAAGGAGAAATTACTTCAATCGAACCGTCGATAATTCCTGCAATGATTTCATCCAGCTGTGCCTGCAGGTCAGGGTTTACCTTGTCTGCGAAGCTGTGGAATGGTGCAAGACCCACACCACCGTTAGCAAGGGTGCCAACGAATGGGGTGTTGTCGAACATGCCATCTGCAGCTGCGAGGTTGACGTCAGCAACACCGACACCAATCTGCTTGAGAACAGAAGTCAAGAACATGTCCTTGATTTCTGGTGCAGTGACGTATGCGTCAGAGTCAACACCGATCAAAGGAATGTCTTTTCCGGAGT
>JBIIGO010000044.1:0-8949 GCA_044236405.1 Aurantimicrobium sp. | reverse complement strand
GCCGGTCGTTTGAATGCGCACCTTCCTCTAGCAACGCGAGTGTTGATGCTCAAACAAGATGGATCACTGCTCATCCATTCAGATGGGGGCTCCTACAAGCCCTTGAATTGGATGAGTCCACCCTGCACGCTGAGTACTCATGAGCCAGAACCCGACCAGGCCAGCGTGGGGGTTCAAGAAATTTGGCGTGTAACGCATGCCAAAACAGCCGACATGCTGGTGGTGAGCATTTACGACATCTTCAGCGATATTGAGCACGAGTTGGGCGAAGACCCTGGACTCATTAAAGATGGCGTGGAAGCAGAGCTCCAAAAACTTCTTGCTGCTCAAATTGAATTACTCGGTGAGGGATACTCCTTGGTTCGCCGCGAATATATGACCGCTATTGGGCCAGTTGATATTTTGGCGCGCGATGAAAACGGCAATGCCGTCGCAATAGAAATCAAACGTCGCGGAGAAATTGATGGAGTGGAGCAACTCACCAGATACCTAGAGCTGATGAACCGTGATCCTCACCTAGCACCGGTCACGGGGATCTTTGCTGCCCAAGAAATCAAACCCCAGGCAAAAACCTTGGCCGAAGACCGCGGTATTCGAACGCTGCTTCTGGATTACGACGCTATGCGCGGTATTGACGACGCGCACGGCCGATTGTTCTAAGAAGAGGCTTGGGTTCGCCTAGGCTAACTCAGGTTATGAATTCAGATGTATCTCGCACGTGGACTGCCGTTCTTTTTGATTTAGATGGAACGATGATTGATTCGGGCCCCGGGATTCTCGACGCCCTGATCAAGACCTTTGAACACCTTGGGCTTCCCGTGCCCAGCACCGAAGACCTCATGACATTCATTGGGCCACCCCTGAAGACATCCTTTGAAACCTATGCCGGTTTTTCTCCAGAGAAAGCCGCAGAAGCCGTCGCAATCTACCGCAATGACTATCGCGGTGATGGCGGCATGAAAGCTCCCGTGTTCCCAGGAATTCTTGGGCTTTTGGAATCACTCCATGATGCAGGGATTCCCTTAGGTCTTGCTACCTCAAAACCAGAAGACCAAGCCATCAAGATTCTTGAAGCACACAACCTGACGCAATTCTTCACTGTGGTCTCAGGGGCAACAGATGAGGGTGGTCGTTTGTCCAAGGCAGATGTAGTTGCACATGCCACCTCTGAACTACAGCGCCTAGGCGTTGATACCAGCAAGGTTGTTCTGGTCGGTGACCGTATTCACGATGTGGAAGGTGCTGCAGAACACGGCATCCCTACGATCATCGTGGAATGGGGATACGGTTCTCCTCACGAAGCTGAAGGTGCCATCGCGACGGCCTATTCCGCTGATCGTCTGCGCGAACTTCTTCTGGGTAATTAACCCAAACGACCCCACCCGTATTCGGGTGAGGTCGTGAGGTTGAGCGCTTCCGGTTAAGAAACGTTGACTGTGAACGTGACCACATCGCCTGTGGTCTTGTTGGTCAGAGTGACCTTGGTGGAACCAGCTGCTTTTCCTTCAATGCCGGGGTTCATCACGGCTCCGCCGTCTTCGCCACCTGCGGTGAAGTTAATCACGTCGGGGTTCTCTACCTCAGCAGACCAATCTGCGGGGTCGGTGTCTCCGGTGTTGATGTCAATGAAGCCGCCGGTGCTGATGTCAACGGATTGACCATCAAGTGTTGCGACGTCCACGATGGTGGGTGCGACGACCATGCTGGAAGATCCTGTCTCTTCTGCGGGGGTTGAACTACATGCAGAGAGTCCGAATGTAGCTGCGGCTGCCAATGCTGCCACGGTGGTGACTTTCATAATGGTGTTGTTCTTCATGATTTCTCCTTGGTATGAACTCTGTGAGCTATGTGCTCTTGTGATAACGCTAGCCCTAGACCAGTGGTTTAAGTTGAGTTCTAGCCGTGTGTTTCCTGAGTGTTTTCTGAGTAAAAAAATACGGGACGCTGTGATTCTCAGCAAACATGCACACTAGCCGGGTTAGGGTAGTTTCACTGGATGTCGCGGAAGTAAAAAATGAACGCCATTAAGAAATTCTTATCAAAGCTGCCTCACCCCGTTCGGTGGGTGCTAACGATTGTCGTGGGCGCCGTTCTCTTGATTCTGGGATTGATCATGATGGTTACTCCAGGCCCAGGATTACTCTTTATCTTTTTTGGTTTGACCATTCTTGCCCTAGAAATCGAGTGGGCTAGAGAGCTCAACAAACAGGGCTTGCAGGGCTTAGAAAAGCTTGTGGCAAAGATCAAATCCTTCTTCAGTAAGAAAAAGAAGTAGTCTCAGCACAAAAAGAAGGGCGCCGTTTCCGACGCCCTTCATGTGTTTTTGTTGCTATTACTTCAGCAATACCTGAATGTTGAGCACCTTGGGGTCTTCACCAGCAAAGGTGAAAGTCACGGTGGACTCACCACCAGAAAGTGCTAGCAAGCCTGCGGAGTACTGAACGTCCTCTTCGAACGTTGCGTCGGTGTATTCAACAACGTTGGGGTCTGAGATATCAACGGTGATTTCACCGTCGTTGATACCGCCATAGTTGATGTTGATGACCTGTCCCACAACGAGTTCGATGGTCTGACCGTCAATCTCCTGGTAGTTCAGCTCAATGGGAGCAACAATGTCTCCACCGATAGAAGTTTCTGTGGGCTCTGGGGCAGGTGTTGCACACGCAGCAAGACCGAAGCTTGCTGACGCAGCGATGGCGACGATCGCCAGGGATTTTCCGATTACGGACTTGGCCATGGTGGCTCCTTTACGTAGGGGTACATCAGCACCACACCTATTGTGACAGCCGTCGCGGCGGTTATCTAGATGATTTAAGCCCTTTTAAGTAAAAAGAAAACCCCCGAATTCTCGGGGGTTTGTTCGTGCGCGAGGGGGGACTTGAACCCCCACGCCCTTGCGGGCACTGGCACCTGAAGCCAGCGCGTCTGCCATTTCGCCACTCGCGCGAACTGGTCGAGGTTATCACGGAGCGGGGGGCTCGCGCCATTTGAAAATATGGGATGCGGGGGTCTCCGGCGCGCATTCAGCTAGCTCTAAACTCCGCGAGTACGATTTGAGTCAAGCCAAAAAAGCGGAAGTGTGATTAACCGGTGGGAATTCTCGACAACCTTGAACGTGGATTAGAACGTGCTGTTAATGGTGCGTTTGCCAAGACTTTTCGTTCTGGATTACAACCTGTTGAAATAACGGCTGCGTTGCGCAGGGAACTCGACACCAAAGCCGCCGTTGTCTCCAGCGATCGTATTTTGGTTCCTAACGTGTTCACCGTCTTTTTGTCCCCCGACGATTTCCAAAAAATGGATGCCATGGGAGACACACTTAAAGAAGAATTGGTGCGCTTGGTGGCTAAGCATGCTGCGACACAGCGCTATCAATTCGCTGGAGGGATCACAATTACCCTTCAAGCTGATAGTTCTCTTGCTCTTGGTGTTGTTCGGATCCAGTCAGAGAACGTCAGTGGAACAGTGACCTGGGTTGCCACCTTAGAAATCAATGGGCATCGGCACAAAATCACCACATCCCGCACCATTATTGGCCGCGGAAGCGATGCGGATATTACGGTGGATGATTCTGGAATCTCTCGCAAGCACGTCGAGGTTTTGTGGGACGGAACTCGTGCGCAGGCCAATGATTTAGGCTCCACAAACGGAACGCTCCTCAATGGGCAAAAGCTCAGTTCAGCAGCATTTGAAGCTGACTCTGTGATGACGATGGGCAACACCACCGTAATTTTACGTCTGACACCACAGGCCTCCAGCAATCAGCCAGAACCGGGGGCGCAGCCCAATACCTTCTGGGGGCCCCGTGAGTGAGCTCACCCTTCTGTTGCTGCGCATAGGGTTTCTCATTTCCCTGTGGGTATTTGTGTTTTTTGTTGTCTATGCCGTCCGCAGTGACCTGTTTGGGCAGCGTGTTCGGAAGATGCCTGTGCCGGCAACTCCAGCCAAAGCACAAGCCTTTATGACAACCGCCCAACCGCGGATTGCTCCCCAGCCTGTGCAGGACATAGCTCCCGCCGATGGCACCCCGTTGAAGCTAGTCGTCACATCTGGAGCCCTCCAGGGCCAAGAGCTTGATCTGGTTGGGGATGTGATCACTATTGGGCGATCTCCTGATTCGAGCCTGGTAATTCAAGATGACTACACCTCGACCCACCACGCACGGCTTGAGGTGCGCGGGGGAAGTTGGATGCTCCGAGATCTCGATTCCACAAATGGCACAACAGTGGCAGGGTCACGAGTGACCTCTCCTGTTCCGCTGCCCTTGAATACTCCCGTCACCGTTGGCTCCATGACGTTTGAGGTTCGCCGCTAGGTTCTCATGAGCATGCACACCTCAGCCGTCTCCGATGTGGGAGTTATCCGCAAATCAAATCAGGATTCTGGGTATGCCGGAACATATCTGAGCGTGGTGGCGGATGGTATGGGTGGTCACGCCGGAGGGGACGTTGCCTCTCACGTAGTAATCCGTCACATGCTGCAACTTGATAAGCAGTATCCCGATGTTGATACTGCCCAACAAGACATGCTTGCCACGCTCCTTCAAGCAAATGACATGCTGGCTGATGTTGTGGACGAACACCCTGAGTTAGCAGGACTTGGCACAACCGTCAGCGCAATGCTTCGGGTAAATGACCGCGTTGTGATTGCTCACATTGGGGACTCCCGGATTTACCTGCTTCGAGAAGGATCACTTTCTCAGGTCACTGTAGATCACACCTTCGTTCAGCGGCTCATCGACAGTGGCAAAATCACCGAGGAAGAAGCACACGACCACCCCCGTCGCTCGGTGTTGATGCGTGTTCTCGGGGATGTGGATGCACTTCCGGAAATTGACACAGCGGTTCTCGATACTCAGGTTGGTGACCGTTGGATGTTGTGTTCTGACGGTCTCACCGGTGTCGTTGATAAGGGTGTCATCATCGAGACGCTAACTGCGTCATCTTCCGCTGAGGCTGCAGCTAGGGCATTGGTTGACCACAGCGTGGAAGGCGGAGCGCCCGATAACGTCACCGTCGTTGTCACGGACATTTCAAACGAGCCAGACACTGTGTCACTTCTGGTTGGATCAGCAGGATCAGAGATTCCCTTCTCGGTGCCCTTAGTCCGAGAAACCTCCTCTGAGGCGGCGAAAAAATCTCGCCCGAAACCTCAGCCGTTACCCGTCTCAACGGGGGGAATGAATATTCCTGCGGGGTTGACCGCTCAGCTTGATGCCGTGAAGGCGCGGAGAATTCGACGCCGATTTGTTTTGGCTGGTGCCCTCATTCTTGTGTTGGGCGCCATCCTTATCTCCGGAATCTTGGGCTATCGCTGGACACAAACGCAGTATTACGTCGGGCTCGACGCAGACACCGTCGTGATTTATCAGGGCGTCTCTCAAAACGTTCTCGGGATTTCGCTTTCAACTCCCTACATCGACACTGAGATTCCTCGTGATGCGCTGACGGTCTATGAACAGGAACAGCTTTCTGACGGTATTGCGTTTGGGACGTTAGGTGAAGCGCAGGAGCTTGTGGATTCTTTGAGCGCGGAGCAACAACCCTGATGAGCACAGCACCTCCAGATATTCAACTCACCGGTTCAATCGGAAAGCTTAAGCGTCCCAAAGTTTCCCAGCGCATGCGCAATGTCGAGCTTGTGCTCGTCATTGTGGCCTCGGTCATTAATGGCGCTGCTCTGGTTCTCGTGCAATTCGGTGTCTTAGGCGAAATTGATCCAGGACCCCTCTTGCTGTGTAGTTTGCTCGCTGTGATGGTCATCGCCATGAACGTCGTGATGCGTTTTATTGCCCCTCAAGCAGATGCTCTCATTCTGCCGATTGCCACCGTGCTCAATGGGCTAGGCATTGCCCAGATTTATCGCATTGATTTAGCAGTGGGCAACGAAGGCTGGGATGCTCTGGCCTATAAGCAGATTGCGTGGACCGCAGTGGCTATTGGCTTGGCTATTGCGACCTTGTTTATTATTCGTCACCAACGTATTTTGCAGCGCTATACCTATGTCGCAGGTCTTGTTGCAGTGATTTTGCTCATCTTGCCCATGATTCCGGGCCTCGGTATTGAGGTCAATGGGGCCAGGGTCTGGATTCAAGTAGGAACGCTCACCTTCCAACCAGGTGAAATTGCCAAGATCGCTTTGGCCATCTTCTTCGCTGGCTATCTTGTCCAGCGCCGTGAATCCTTATCGCTGGTTGGTCGCACCTTCTTAGGAATGCGTTTTCCCCGGGGTCGTGACTTAGGTCCCATCCTGGTGGTGTGGGCGTTGTCAATGGCGGTAATTGTTTTCCAACGTGACCTAGGCACCGGATTGCTCTACTTCGGTTTGTTCTTGGTCATGTTGTATGTGGCGACAGGCCAAGGCAGCTGGGTTGCGCTCGGTTTGGGGTTGATCCTGGCTGGCGCCCTCCTAGCCAATCAGCTGCTGGATTATGTCAATGGCCGGTTCTCCAACTGGTACGACGCCTTCAACCAGGAAAACTTTGACGCCATCGGCGGAAGTTTTCAGTTGGTTCAAGGCCTCTTTGGTTTGGCCCATGGTGGCTTGATAGGAACTGGATTGGGTGAAGGAATGCCTCAGGTCACTCCGGTTTCCCAAAGTGACTACATCATTGCCAGCTTGGGTGAAGAGTTGGGGTTGGCTGGGGTTTTCGCAATTTTGTGCTTGTATCTCCTCTTCGTGAACAGGGGGTTGCGTATCGGTTTTGCTGGCCACGATGACTTCAGCAAACTGCTTGCTGTGGGGCTCTCGTTCACCATTGCCCTGCAGTGCTTCATTGTGATCGGCGGCGTGATGCGGATCATCCCATTGACCGGTCTGACAACCCCATTCCTGGCTGCCGGTGGAAGCTCTCTCGTGGCCAACTGGATCATCGCGGCCCTCCTGTTGCGCCTGTCTGACTCCATTCGAAACGAACCACGGTTGGTGGTCGGATGAACAGGGAACTCAAACGCGTGACCGCAGTCGTTTTTGCAATGTTCTTGGCGCTCTTTGTCGCAGCCAGCGTGATTCAAGTCGGAGTTGCCGATGAACTCTATGCCGATCAGCGCAATACCCGCAGCATGTATGAGAGCTATAAATACAAACGTGGGGCGATTGTTGTCGCGGGAACCCCCATCGCTGAGTCCGTTCCCGTCGACACCATTTATGAATACCAGCGCACCTACCCCAATCCTCTGGTGTATTCCCATGTGACCGGCTACTTCAGCTTGAACCAGGGGATGACTGGAATTGAAGGGGCGATGAACACGTACCTCAGTGGAAAAACAGGGTCCCAGTTTCTCAACCAGTTCAATGCCATCTTGACCGGGCAAGAGCCTCAGGGTGCGAGTGTCCTGCTCAACCTCGATCCTGATATGCAACAGGCGGCCTTTGAGGCATTGGGTGATTATGAAGGTGCGGTGATTGTCACCGAGCCCAGCACTGGAAAAATTCTCACCATGGTCTCCTCTCCAGAGTTTGACCCCAACACTCTGGCTTCTCACAACAGCGATGACGTCATCGCCGCATATGACCTGCTCATTGCAGATCCGCTTGATCCGCTGATTGATCGCAGTATTGGTGGGGACATGAATCCACCCGGATCGGTTTTTAAGCTCGTGATGGTGGCTGCCGCACTTGAGTCTGGCCGCTACACCCCAGAAAGCACATTCCCCAATCCGTCTTCTTTCACATTGCCGCAGTCGGATTCTGTGGTCAAAAACTCCACTGGAACAACCTGTGGTCCGGGAGAAACAGTAACCTTGGCCACCGCGTTGCGACTGAGTTGCAACATCCCCTTTGCTGAACTGGGGTTAGAGCTGGGGCGTAAAGCAATTTTGGATCAAGCGCGTAAATTCGGCTTCAACACCTCGTTCGAGATACCTATGGTTGCTGAGGCTAGCTACTTCCCCGTCGTGATGGATGAACCCCAAACGGCACTGGCCTCGTTTGGACAGTACGACGTTCGGGCAACACCCTTGCAGATGGCGATGGTCTCTGCCGCCGTGGCCAATGGCGGCAAGGTGATGTATCCAAATGTTGTAGAACAGGTATTAGAGCCTTCTCTCAAACCAATTTCTCAGTTTGAAGCACGAGAATATAGTCAAGCAATATCTCCAGCCACAGCTGCCACCATGACCCAAATGATGGTGGACAGTGTGGACAACAGTTCTCTCATTACCAACGTGAGAATAAGCGGAGTTCAGGTGGCGGGTAAGACCGGTACAGCAGAAAACGGTGAGGGCGAGCCCTACACTTTCTGGTTTACTGGATTTGCCCCTGCTGATGCTCCAAGGTATGCCATCACCGTGTTGGTAGAAAACGGTGCTGGACTCGGTCAGAATGGGTATGCGAATGAAACTGCGGTTCCCATCGCACGAAAAGTCCTAGAGGTGGGGTTAAGTAAATGAGGCCAACAGCCGGAATGACCTTTGGTGGTCGTTATGAGCTCCAGTCACGCATTGCCATTGGTGGCATGGGCGAGGTTTGGCAAGCAACCGACTTGGTGATTGGACGACTCGTCGCCATCAAGATTTTGAAGGACGAGTACCTCGGTGACCCCGGGTTCCTCGAGCGCTTCCGCGCTGAAGCGCGTCATGCTGCTTTGGTCAACCACGAAGGTATCGCCAACGTCTACGACTACGGCGAGGAAGAAGGCTCCGCGTACCTCGTGATGGAGCTTGTTCCCGGTGAACCCCTCTCCGCCGTGATCGAACGTGAAAAGACCATGTCAGTCGACAAGGTCCTTGACATTGTTGCGCAGACCGCTGCGGCCCTTCAGGCTGCTCACGCCGCTGGTTTGGTCCACCGTGATATCAAGCCTGGAAACATGCTCATTACTCCCGAAGGTCGAGTGAAAATTACCGACTTCGGTATCGCTCGTATTGCTGACCAGGTTCCCTTGACCGCAACCGGTCAAGTAATGGGAACGGTTCAATACCTCTCCCCAGAGCAAGCAAGTGGTCACCC
>JBIIGO010000002.1:0-29535 GCA_044236405.1 Aurantimicrobium sp. | reverse complement strand
GGACACGATGGTGTGCCACCACACATCGGTGGGAAGCTTTCCGCGTTCAACTTTCTCCGGGGTCACCAGACCTGGAGCCATGTAAGGCTCTCGGTCAACAGCGTCGGAGTTGAAGTAGTAATTCTTGGGGTTTTTGACGTAGACCAAGATGGTGTCGTGCTTGGCGGGCCATTTGTTTTTTGATTTTCCGCCGTAGTCGTAGGCCCAAATAATTTCGTTGAGGAAGCAGTCTCTGCCAAAGAGGGCGTCAAGCAAGACTTTGGCATAGTGGGCTTCGCGGAAATCTAAGTGCACGTAGAGTGTGCCGTCATCGGCTAAGAGCCGCCAGGCTTCACGAAGCCTCGGCTCTAGGAATGCCCAATAGTCTTCGAACCGATCGTCATATTTCATCAGCTCACTGCGGGTGCGCTCGTAGCTTTTGCCTTTAAAGCCCAGCAGCCCGCTGGTGGAATCTTCGGCAGCAGGCGTGGAGGTGACTTTGCTTCTGGTTTGTTCACGCCCGGTATTAAAGGGTGGGTCGATGTAGATCAGTGTCACAGATTCATCAGGAAGGGTCGCCAAGACATCTATGTTGTTGCCATGGATGACGCGACCAGTTCCGATGTTCATCTGCCCATTCTCCCAGTTGTCGACCTATGCTCGGTATATGAGTACTGAAGTCGTTCACCAGCCCTCCACCCACCGCTACCTGATTTCTTCTGAAGGAAAACAGGCAGGCTTTCTTGAGTATGCAGACACTGAGGTTAACAGACTCTTCACTCACACGGTTGTGGACCCGGCGTTTCGAGGTGAAGGTTTAGCTTCCATCTTGGTTCGCGAAGGAATTGCGGACACAGTGGCAACAACGAAGCTGAACATTGTGTCTGCCTGCAGTTACGTCACCAAGTGGATTGAGATGCATCCAGGCTTTATCGAAGAGAAGCGCTCAGGCGGCATCGACCCTGAATTGGGCAATAGCTGCCGGATTGTTTAGCCGGGGATTCTCTCGCTGAGCCAGGCAATCATGTCGTCGATCACGGCTTCTTTGTTTGTCTCATTAAATATTTCGTGACGAGCTTCGGGATATATCCCGACCGTCACATCTGTTTGGCCGGAGCGCTCAATATAGCTTTCGGCAAGCTTGAGGCCACTCTTCTTGCCACCCACGGAGTCATCTTCACCCAAGATGATGAGTAAGGGAACCAGTGCCATGTCTTTAGACGGCTTACCAAATAACTTCAGCCCATCGCCCACACCATAGAGTTTGAGGACTTTGGCATCAAAGGTCCACGGGTCGTTTTTGAAATCAGCCCACACTTGGGGGTCACGGCTGAGCCATTCGTGTCCGGTAGCACCGGGGGTGGCAAATTTCTTATTGAGATCTCCAGCTTCCATGTATCCGGGCATTCGATATGCGCTGCCAGACCAGATAACTGCCGCGTAGTCACCGGCATGGTCGTTGATGAGAATCTGGCCCATCAGAGACCCCATGGAGTGACCTAACAAAATGATGGGAACACCAGGGTTGTCTTCCCGGATGATGTTTGTCATATCGGTGAAGTTCTCCACGGCCGCTTTCAGCCCGCCCGGGCCTAAGTGGCCGAGGCGAGAGAGATCTCCGCCAAATTGCTTTACACCGGTGCGACCGTGTCCACGCTGGTCGAGTGCATAGACCGAATAGCCGGCCGAGTTCAACGCAGCAGCCACATGGGCATAACGTCCAGCGTGGTCTCCAAGGCCGTGCATGATCTGCACGACACCCCGAGGGTTCTTCACTAGATAGACGTCATAAACAAGGGTGACTCCGTGCTTGTCGGTAAATTCTTCTGTCTTCATTAGCGAACACCTTCCATTAACTTCAAAACCTTCTTGCGCATCAGAATCAAAATAATTCCGAGCACAATTGCGACAGCACCTGAGTAGGCAAAGTAGCCAACGTTGAGTGCAGGATTCTTCTCGTCATAGTACGAGGAAAGCTCACCCGAGAGAGCTGTTCCCAACGCAATCGAAAGAAACAGCACAGCCACCATCTGTGTTCTAAACACGTTCGGAGCCAGCTTGGTTGTAACCGACAAACTAATGGGTGAAATAAAGAGCTCACCGACAGTGAACACAAACAAGATTCCGACCAAGGCTAAGAGAGGAGCACTGTGGGGCGCAGCATCGTGGATGGGGAGGAACAACCAGAAGGCAACACCCATCACGATGGCTCCCACACCGAACTTCACTGGTGTGGTGGGCTGGCGGTCACCGAGTTTGGTCCACAGCGCCGCAAAAACTCCAGAGAGCAAGATAATGAAAATGGGGTTGATGGACTGAATCCAGGACACCGGCATGGTCCAGCCAAAGATGGAGAGGTCAAGCTGATCATTCGTGAAGATGGTGACGATAGTGAATTGCTGCTGATACAACGCCCAGAACGCAACACTGACAATAAACAGCGGAATAAAGGCAAAGACCCGATTACGCTCAACGCCGTTTACCTCAGGGCTGCGCAAAATAATGGTGAAGTAGGAAATCGTCGCAATCAACGTGATCACGATAATCACGGCAGCGAGGTTGCTTGCGGTGATGACCCCGAGACCTACCAACAGGGCAATAAACAACACCGCAGCTGCCGCGACAACAACGAGGAGAAGTTTGCGATGTGCGGGTAAAGGGTTGGGAACAACGCGAGCCTGATCTGGAAGACGCTTACGGCCGAAGCTGTATTGGATTAATCCGGCAGCCATTCCCACCGCAGCCAACCCAAATCCCCAGTGGAAACCTTGAGTGGTTTGTAAAAAGCCAGTAGCAATGGGGCCTAAGAACGCACCCAAGTTGATGCCTAAGTAATAGAGAGAGAAACCTGCATCGCGGCGAATATCGCCGGGTGCATAGAGTTGGCCCACGATGCTGGTCGCATTAGCTTTCACCCCGCCGGCACCCAAGGCGATACACACCAGCCCCACTGCAAGACCGGTATAGCTGGGAAGAACAGCCAAGCCAACGTGGCCAATCATCACCATGACAGCCGAATAGAACAAAACCCGCTCGCTACCAAATAGACGGTCGGCGAGCCAGGCGCCCAAAATGGTGGCGAGGTAGACCGCGCCACCATAGGCGCCCACAATGCCGGTGGCTATTTTGGGGTCAATCCCTAGTCCGCCCTCAGAAGCAGGGTAGAACATGTACAGCAGCAAGATTCCTTGCATGCCGTAAAAGGAGAATCTCTCCCACATCTCCACGCCGAAGATGGTGGTGAGTTGCCGAGGCTGGCCGAAGAACGTTTTTTCGTTCGTGGGGGCATCAGCGCTCATGGGGCAATCCTATTTCTTTCGCGCAAATTCGAGACGTTCTTTTCGAAGGGCCTGAACCTGCTCCTCAACGATATGGTCAAGATTTTTATCAATTGCCCAGCCCAGTAAGCGTTCAGCAATCCGAGGATTGCGCACCAAACACGGTCCGTGGAGATACGTTCCAATAACCCTGCCGGTAATGGCACCTTCAGTGCCGTCACCATTGCCCACACCCACATCCACGCGAGCAAGTGGTGTTGCATTCGGGCCTAAGTGGGTGGCTCCGCCATGGTTTTCATAGCCCGTGAAGAAGTCAACTAATCCTTCTGGGGCAAACTCAGACGGAGTCACCACGAGCTCTCCCACTGCACGCTTGGGCAAGCGATCAGTGGTGACATCCAGGAGACCTAATCCGGGAGATGGTTGCCCATTAGCATCGGGGAAGGTGTGACCAAGAAGTTGATACCCCGCACATATAGCCAAGACCGCAGCACCATTGTCAACACCGTGGGCCAAAGCACCACTGTCGCGAAGCGCATTCGCGGCAGCAACTTGAGCGGTGTCTTCTCCCCCGCCCAACACATAGATGTTTGCGTTGCGGGGAACATCATCGCCGGGAGAAACCTCAATCACTTTCGTGGTGATTCCATGGAGTTGGCCAATGTGTTTTAGGGCAGCTACGTTTCCGCCATCACCGTAGGTTCCCAGCAGCGTGGGATAGATCGAGGCAATCGTGATGGTGCTCATCCGTCGACCTCCCCGAGCGCTCCCACACGAATTTTCTGGAAAGCCGTATATGTTGCTGCGCAATCAATCACATCAAGATCACGAACCTCGGAGGGAAGCTGCGCATTCGGGGCAAAAGGATCTTCCACAACCACAGAATCAACGCCGGCGTGAAGCAAGCGCACGGCAAGATCTTGCCGTCGGTTTCCCGAGGCAATCACAGTGCGTCCTTTCAGGCGTTCAAAAGGAACATCCCACAGCCAGGAAGGATCTTTGCCGTCAGCCGCATTGGAGTTAATCATCACAATGACAGGGGTGGGAGCAGGAGGCATGATGTCGAGCAGTTCGTTCCACCCGGCAGGGTTCTTCGCGAGCAGGAGTCTGACAGTGAGTTCACCGGATTGGACGGTAGCGAACCTGCCGGAAACAGCTGTAACTGTTTCCATGAGGTCAACTGCCTTCTTTAAATCAAGTCCCAACACATCACAGGCCGCAAGGACCATCGTGGCATTCGAGGCGTTGAAGCGGCCTGGAAGTTGAATGCCTGAGAGATCAAAGTTTTGTCCCTGCGGAGATACTGCTGTTGCCTGTGTTTTTCCGTTGCGAGCTTTCCACTCAAAATTCCACTCAGGTGTGGGGCGTGCGCGGCCACAGCCGGAGCAGCTCCACGTTTTCTCATCTCGGCTGAGCAGTGTTCCACACTCCGGACACACAGACGAGTCGGCTGTCCATGCCTGACCGGCTGCTACCCAAACAACCTTGTGGGCAGGTTCTGCAGCAAACGCCACCATTGGGTCGTCTGCGTTAGCGATGAACGTAACTTCAGGATTGTTCTCCACCATGGTGCGCCATTTACGTGCCAACATGGCGACCTCGCTCATGCGATCTAATTGATCGCGGCTGAGGTTAGCAAGAAGAACAACCTTAGGTTGGGTCTGTTGAACAATGCGGGGCAAATATGCTTCATCAACTTCAAGAACTGCTCGGGCACCTGACTGTCCCTTAGCTAGTGCCCACACAGCGCCCTCGGTCATGTTTGCGCCCGTTGTGGGGGAGGTCACAGGTCCTGCTTGGCTGAGCGCCGTGGCAAGAAGACGCGTTGTTGAGGTCTTTCCGTTGGTGGCAGAAACCAATGCTGCGACCCGGCCTTGAGCAAGATCTTCTAGAGCGTGAGGAGAGAGGGTCAGGGCGACTTTTCCGCCAATAATCATGCCTTCACCGCGTCCAGCTAGGCGCGATGTTGCAGCAGCTATTTTTCCTGCTGAAATCGCCAGACGGGTGCGCAAGGGCGTATTCACCTCTCCACTTTATAAGCTCATCTCATGGACAACTTAGATCGGCGCATTATTGACCTTCTTCGTCAGAACTCTCGTGCAGCATATGGAGACATTGGCGGCACGATTGGCTTGTCTGCCTCTGCGGTTAAACGTCGCGTGGACAAGCTTGTATCCGATGGTGTGATCCGTGGATTTACCATCCAGATTGACCCCACTATTGAAGGTCATGAGACAGAAGCTTATGTTGAGTTGTTCTGCCGAGGAACGGTGGCCCCTGAAGAACTTAAAAGGTTGCTGGAAAGTGTTCCTGATGTGATTGATGCCGCCACGGTCTCTGGCAGTGCTGATGCGGTTCTGCATATGAGAAGTCACAATATGGGTGCACTCGAAGATGCTCTAGAAGTTGTTCGCAAAGCGCCTAATGTCGACCACACTCGCACCAGCATTGTGATGAGCAAACTGGTTATTCGAAACTAGTTTGGCCCCTCATGTCTGTGAGTAGGCTTGCACTATGAGTACTCACGATTACGACGTTGTTATCGTCGGAGGAGGCCACAACGGTCTCACTGCAGCCGCCTATCTTGCTAAATCAGGACGTTCTGTCCTGGTTCTTGAACGTGATGATCATGTTGGCGGTGCTGCTGTGTCTGCGGAGGCTTTTGATGGCATTAACGCGCGCCTGTCTCGGTATTCCTATCTCGTGAGTTTGCTCCCCCAGCGCATTATTGATGACCTGGGACTTGATATCACCCTGATTCGCCGGCGCTACTCCTCCTACACGCCCGTTCCTGGATCACCTGACAAGGGTCTATTAGTGGACAACGAAGATGCGCAGGAAACAGCTGCCTCGTTTGCGCGCATTGGTGAAGCCGCTGACGCCGAAGGTTTTGAACGCTTCTATAGCAAAACTCAGGTGTTGGCTCAGAAGCTCTGGCCAACGGTGACCGAACCGTTAATGACACGTTCTGAGATGCGCGGCATTGTCGGAAACGACACTATCTGGGATGAATTTATTGAACAGCCTTTAGGTGAGGTCATCGAGCGAGATATTCACGGAGATGTTGCCCGCGGTGTTGTCTACACCGACGGCATTATTGGAACATTCTCTGCAGCTCATGATGACAGCTTGGATCAAAATAGGTGTTTTGTGTATCACGTGATCGGTGGGAGCACCGGCGACTGGGATGTCCCTGTCGGAGGGATGGGCGCCGTCAGTGGCGAGATTGCTTCAGCTGCGAGAAAAGCAGGAGCAACACTTCTCACCGATGCCGAAGTCTCATTAATCACTCCCGGTGGACCCGGTGAACTCAACACGGTGACCTACTTCCACGAGGGAGCCTCGCACTCCGTTTCAAGCTCGTGGGTTTTAGCGAACGTCTCCCCGTGGGTCTTGAGTGAACTTCTGGGAGAAAAGAAGGCTACTGAGCAGCGCCCTGCAGGAGCACAGGTGAAAGTAAATCTGTTGCTCAAGAGACTTCCCCGCCTGGCAGATACATCTGTGACGCCCGAAAAAGCATTTGGGGGAACCTTCCACATCAACGAAACCTACACGCAGCTGCAAACTGCTTTTGACGAAGCAGCTGCGGGTAAGATTCCGTCAACGCTGCCGTGTGAAATTTATTGTCACTCTCTGAGTGACCCCAGCATTTTGGGTCCTGAGTTGCAAGAAAGTGGCGCGCAAACACTCACCGTGTTTGGCATTCATACGCCCCATGCTCTTGTCACACCGGAGAACAACGATGAGATGCGTCAGAAGTTACAAGAAGCCGTATTGCGCTCCCTCAACAGCGTCTTGGCTGAACCCATTGAAGATGTGTTGATGAGAGATGCCCACGGCAACCTCTGTGTCGAGACAAAAACAACTCTGGATCTTGAGCATGCGTTGAACATGACCGGTGGAAACATTTTCCACGGCGTTCTTTCATGGCCTTGGGTCGAAGACGATGCAGACTTGAGTACCCCTGCTGCCAGGTGGGGAGTGGCAACAGGCCACCCCGGTATTTTAATGTGTGGGTCTGGTGCTCGCCGAGGTGGCGCCGTCTCTGGCATTGGTGGACACAACGCAGCTATGGCTGTTTTGGAGAGTTAGCAACCGTTCATGCCCCCCATTGAAAACCTCATAGCGTTCTTTATTGCCGCATTGATCATTATTTTGATCCCGGGGCCCTCGGTGCTTTTTGCGGTGGGGCGCTCCTTGGCGTTGGGCAAAACCGCTGGGGTTATCACGGTTGTCGGAAATGCTTTGGGGACCTCGGTTTGGCTGATTGCCGTTGTCTTGGGCCTGGGTGCTGTGGTGGCCAGCTCAGAATTTTTGTTCTATGCCATCAAATATGCCGGAGCGGCATATTTGGCCTACCTCGGTATTCAAGCGTTCAGACACCGCAATGATCACCGCTTCACCATTGATACTCAGGTCCCCACGCAATCAAACCTCAAGACCTTGCGAGAAGGATTCCTCGTGGGCATCAGTAACCCCAAGACCATGGTGTTTTTCACGGCAGTGCTTCCCGGGTTTGTCGATGTCAAACAAGGCAACGTGATGTTGCAGTTGCTCATTCTGGGACTCATTTTTGAGGTCGTCGGTATTCTCAGCGACTCCATGTATGCGATCGGGGCAGGGTTAGCCAGAGACTGGTTCGCGAAGGATCAAAAGAGGCTGGCCGCTGTTCAAGGCACCGGCGGCATCTTGATTATTGGTCTGGCGTTGTGGGTTGCCTTCTTCGACAACCTGTAAATTGCGTGTTTATATTGACTTCAAAATTTCAAAGAATTTTCGGTTAATAAAGATTCGATTCCTGCCAACCTTTTTATCTTCGATGAGTCCTGCTTTTTGCAGTGACCCCAACCATTTCGCAGCAGTCATTCGGGTGACCTGGCATTTTTCAGCGACGTCAGAGATCCTGAAGAACGGTTTGGCGAAAAGCACATCAACAAGGAATGGCTCGTTTTTCACGCCCGGAATTTCCCGCAACAGTGAGGTATACGCATTGTAAAGACTTGAAATTTCTTCAACATGGTCGATTGTTCTGTCACAGGTTTCACGCACGGCCCTTAACATAAACAAAATCCAGTCTTCCCACTGAGCATCTCGTGTCACAGCTAAAAGTTTTGAGTAATAATCTGCCTTGTGAATGATGATGTAACGCGACAAGTACAAAATCGGTAAAGATAAAAGTCCTTTCTCGAGAAGAAAGAGGATGTTTAAGACACGTCCTGTTCGACCGTTTCCATCACTAAAAGGGTGTATTGCTTCAAATTGATAGTGCATCACTGCCATTGAAATAAGGGGGTCAAGCTCCGTGCGTGAATGGAGAAAATCTTCCCAGTTCTTGATCAGTGTGCGAAGTACTTCATCACCAAGTGGGGGGGTATAGACAGCCTCTCCACTCACCGGGTTCCCGATGAACGTTCCCGGAAGTGTCCTTACGGTCATTTCTCTGTTTTTAATTTCCGAACAAACATGCTGGGCGAGAGTAAAACTCAATGGCCGAGTAGCTAAATACTCAACGGCAGAAAAAATGGCACTTCGGTACCTGAATGTTTCTTTAATTTCAGGGCTGACAGAAACAGTTTCTTGTTCAAAGTGTTGAAAGAGATCATCACGTGTCGTCATGATATTTTCAATCTCGGAACTGGCTTGGGCCTCAATCAAAGGCAGCGCGTTGAGAAGGATGGCGGGGTCAGGGATAAACCGAATGACTTGGTTCAAGGTTGCCAAGGAGGCCCGGGCTTCGGCGGTTGCCCTCAGAATTGCTTTCGTTTCAATTTCCTGGACAGGAGGCAACAGTGGCAGGTCGTTATAGGGCGCCTCTGGTTTCCAGGTCATGAGTAAAGAATACCCATAAGAACAAAATGTGTATAGTTTTTAACAAAAATTATACATATTTAGTAAACATGTATACCTTGCTATACATATCCACGTTTCTAGTCGAGCAAAAGCGCTGGTTCTTCCACGACGCTCGCGACGTCGGCGAGGAACCTACTGGCCACGTCACCATCGACCACACGGTGGTCAAAGCTCGCACCGAGGGTGGTGACGAAGCGAGGACGAACCTCACCATCAACGACCCACGGCTTTTGCTTTATGGTTCCCAGTGCCAATATTCCTACTTCACCGGGGTTCAAAATAGGTGTTCCGGTGTCCATTCCAAAGACACCAATGTTGGTCACGGTGATCGTGCCACCGGTCATCTCAGTAGGACTCGTTTTACCATCACGGGCATTGAGGGTCAGCTGCTCCAGTGATTGAGCAAGTTCCAACAGACTCATTTGCTGAGCATCTTTAACATTGGGCACAATCAATCCGCGAGGAGTTGCTGCCGCAACGCCGAGGTTGACGTAGCGGTGGACAATGATTTCTTTATCTGTCCAGGTGGAGTTCACAGTGGGGTTTCGTCGCACTGCCCAGATGATGGCCTTAGCCAGAATCAGCAGGGGCGAAACCTTCACTCCCGCGAAATCTGGTGAGTTCTTCAGTCTCTTCACAAACTCCATGGTTCTGGTTGCATCCACATCGACAAACACGCTGACGTGGGGAGCACTGAAGGCACTTTGCACCATCGCCGTTGCGATTGCTTTCCGAACACCCTTAACCGGGATGCGTTCTTCACGCTCTTCGGGCCACTCTGGGGTTTCGATGTTTTTAAAGACACTGGCCTGCGAAGCAGAACGAATCACATCATCACGAGTGACTTCTCCGGCAATCCCTGTTGCTTGAACCTGAGACAGATCCACGCCGAGGTCTTTGGCGAGTTTCCGAATGGGGGGTTTCGCAATAACAGGGACTGCTTCTGTCACTGGCAATGACGGTGTTTTCTTAACCGCTACGGGAGTAACCGCGGTGACCTCAGCGGCAGCTGGTGCTGCAGGAGGCGGAGGTGTGACAGCTTGTACTGCGGTGTTTCTGCGGCGACGTGTTGCCGCATGTCCGCCCACGCCATATCCAACCAGCACACTTCCGGATGCTTCGTCTTTGGCATCTTTCGCACCATCTACTTCACTGTCGTCGGTGACGAAAACTTCATTGGCCATCGCTGCTTGAGCAAGCGTGGGGGTGGGGGCCGTCAGCATGGAATGGCCTTGAGTGGAGATGGTGATGATGGCGGTTCCCACCTCGACTGTTTCGCCTTCTTGTGCAAGAAGCTCACTAACTTCACCGGCAAAGGGGCTTGGCAGTTCTACGAGGGACTTGGCTGTTTCGATTTCTACCAAGACATCGTTGATGTCAACAACGTCACCGGGCTTGACTTTCCACGAGACAATTTCTGCCTCAGTGAGTCCTTCACCAACGTCAGGAAGATAAAACTTAGATACCGTCACCAGATTGCTCCTAGTAGCTCATCACTCTATCAACCGCATCAAGAACGCGATCTGAATCGGGCAAATAAATAGCTTCCAGCTTTGCTGGCGGGAAGGGGGTGTCAAAGCCTGTCACACGCAACACAGGTGCTTCGAGAGAATAAAACGCTTTCTCGGTGATGGTGGCAGCAAGCTCGGATGCCAAGCTGACATTGCCCGGTGCTTCTTGAGCAATGACACAGCGACCTGTTTTGCGAACCGACTCAAAAACGGGAGCGTAATCAATGGGAGAAAGTGACCGAAGGTCAATCACTTCAAGATTCATGCCTTCTTGTGCAGCAATCTCGGCGGCTTGAAGCAACACAGTCACCATGGCTCCGTGACCAATAAGAGTGGCATCTGTTCCACTGCGCACAACACGGCTGGCATGGAAGGCAATGTTGGGTGAGGACATGTCCACGTCAGCTTTGGGCCAATACCTACTCATCGGTTCAAAGAAAATGACGGGGTCATTGGACTTAATGGATTCTTGAATCATCCAATAGGCGTCATGGGGATTGCTAGGGCTCACTACGCGTAAGCCTGCGGTGTGCAAGAAGTACGCTTCATTACTTTCTTGGTGGTGTTCAACGGCACCAATGTGACCACCATAAGGAATACGAATCACAACTGGGAAAGACTGTGTTCCTTCGTGACGGTTGGTCAGCTTAGCTAATTGGCTGGTGATCTGGTCAAAGGCGGGATAGACAAACCCGTTGAACTGAATTTCCACCACGGGGCGGTACCCACGCATGGCTAACCCAATAGCTGACCCGACAATTCCGGACTCGGCAAGAGGGGTATCGAGAACGCGTTTGTCACCAAATTCGTCTTTGAGGCCTTCGGTGATACGGAACACACCACCCAACGTTCCAATGTCTTCACCCATCAACAAAACCGACGGGTCATCGAGCATGGCTTGACGAAGACCTAAGTTGATTGCTTTACCTAGAGGGAGATTCTCGATGCTCATGCGTGACCTCCCTGCTCATCAAAGGAGGCTTCATATTCTGCAAGCCATGCACTTTGCTCTGTCGTCACGGGGTGAGGGTCTGTGTAGACGTTACTGAACATGGATGGGGGGAGTGGGTTTTCCAGCTCGACCGTGCGGCGACGAATATCGCTGGCAAAATCAGCAGCTTCTTGGTGAACCTCATCAAAGAAGGATTGAGGAGCACCCGCATTGCGCAAGAAGGCTTCGAGACGGACAATGGGGTCTTTAGCGACCCAGGATTCCAGTTCATCATCAGTGCGGTATTTGGTGGGGTCATCGCTGGAGGTGTGGGCACCGATGCGGTAGGTGTGGGCCTCAATCAGGCTGGGGCCTTTGCCGTTACGAGCATCGTCCATCTGCTTTGCGGTGACCGCATAGCTGGCAAACACATCATTTCCATCAACCTGAACACCAGGAATACCAAAACCTAAACCGCGTTGATACAAAGGAACTTTGGACTGGGTGGACACCGGAACAGAAATCGCCCAGTGGTTGTTCTGAACAAAAAAGACCTGAGGTGTTTGGTAGCTGGCAGCAAAGACAAGAGCTTCAGAGACATCTCCTTGGCTGGTCGCGCCGTCACCGAAGTACACAATGACAGCCTCGTCAGTATCGGGGTTACCAGTGTTAGTGGTGCCATCAAAGTTAATGCCCATGGCGTAGCCGGTGGCATGAAGTGCCTGGGAGCCAATAACCAAGGTGTAAAGATGGAAGTTTCCGTGTTCGGGAAGCTTGGGATCCCATCCGCCGTGAGTGAGCCCGCGCAGAACACGGATGATGTTCAGCACATCCACACCACGAATCATGGCAATGGCGTGTTCACGGTATGCCGGAAAAATATGGTCTTGTGCTTTGGTCGCGTGGGCAGAACCAACCTGGGCGCCTTCTTGGCCGTGACTGGGAACCCACAGAGCTAGCTGGCCTTGGCGTTGCAGATTTGTCGCTTCGGTATCAAATCGGCGAATAACAACCATGTCGGAGTAGAACTTGCGATAGTCCGCATCACTCAAGCGTTCAAAATACGGCAAAAATTCTTCAGCGCTGTCACTGGGAGCAAGGGTGCCCTCCGGCGTCAGGAGCTGAACCATCGAATCGGTGCTCTTACGGGCCATACACACCAATCTATCTTCTCTAGGCTCTAGTCTTTGGTAGGTCTTCTACAATCTCGACGCACTGTTATAGGTGTAACCCAACTATGGCCCTCAGCCTGAGAGAATAGACGCATGAAGACTCTTGCCCTTTCCGTGGTGATTAATGCGATTGCGCTGTGGTTGACCACAGTCCTGATGCCCGAAAACCTGTACATCATCCCCGAAGACCAGCAAACATTGTCCTATGTCTTGACCTTGGCATTCGTAGCCTTGGTATTTGGTCTGGTCAATGCCACCGTTGGTCGCGTTCTCAGGTTCTTGGCCTTCCCGCTGTTTATTTTGACCCTGGGATTCATGGCTCTCGTGGTCAATACACTCTTGCTGTTGTTCGTTGCATGGCTGACTCAGGTCTTTGGGTTTGGTTTCGGTCTGGTTGTCACCTCTTTCTGGGGCGGCTTCTGGGCAGCTATCGTTCTCTCGATCATCAGCTGGTTGTTAGGGCTGATCTTGCGCCCAGCTGCTACCCGCTAAGTCGGTTCGCCCGCCACATCGTGACCGTGGCATCGCCACGAGTCAGTGAGGCAATGCGCTCTTGAGTGGAGCGAGCTTCGCCATGCGCATTTTTATCTAAGAGCGCTGCTGTCTCGACATAGCGACTGAGATTATGTGCGGGGAGTACCTGCCCTTGTGGTGGTGGGGTGTGTGCAAACACAGATCTCGTCACCACGGTGTGCGTTGCTGTTCCCACAGCAGCGACACCGCTGAGGGAGGGGATGACATCTTCACGATGCTCAAGCGCCACAACATGAACGTCCGGGGGAAGTTCCACGTGCCGAATCGGAGCACCCACTGTAACAACATCTTGGACCTGAAACTCACCCGACTGTGCAATTAGTGCGGCAACGAGACCTCCTTGCGAGTGCCCGATCATAATCACGTTGTCCTGAGCTTCAATTCCGGCTTGTCTCATTGCTTCGTGTGTAGCCCGGTAGCTTGCTGCATCCATCTCAGCCATCGCGGTGAGATTACTCGTCATATCCCACGGCTCGGATGAGGGATCGGTGCCAGGGTCTATCGTTCCGCCGAGATAGACAACATAAGTATCAGTGTCCCGATAGTGTTCGATGCGAATTTGTGGGGCTTCTTCTTGGGCGCGGGGAATACGTGAGACCAGATCCTGATAGTTTTTCACGCCCTCATCGCGCTCGATCGAGTGTCTGTGAACAGCAATAGGAGTTTCTGTAAGGTGTGTTCGTGTCAGCGTTGACCCTATGGCGATCACGCCGGCGGCAACAGCAACCTGACCGGCAAAAGGGGAGTTGTTGCCCGGCTGTGGAAGTCCGAGAGCGCCCGCAAGAAAATCATCAGCTCCCGAAACCACATGAGCAGTGGCATTAACAAAGATGGGGTGGCTGGTGATTTGTCCCTGATCGGGAATTCGGTTGTGGAGAGCTGACACAAAAGAATCAAAAGCTCCCCCGGGAACAAGCCGTCGGGCGGCATACAGAGCCAACACAATTGCTACACCGCCGACAATTGCCGGCCCCGCTTGAACGATCAATGACGGAAGCAGCCGTCCGATATTCCACATCACCACCGAACTTGCGTGCTCGGCAAAGCTCACAAGTACGTGTTCACGATCCTCATAAGCCCTGGCTACCCGGCGAGCACTATCTGCATGCAGTTCGAGTCTCTCCACAATCGCGTTCACCTGCGAACTACGGGCAAGCATGTGTGTTCCGGGCTGCGGGTGAGAACGATAGAGAAATAGGCATCGTTCAAGTTCAGCGATGTGACCGGTCAACATGCTGGCGTAGTCATCAATCACATCGGTGCGTGCAGAAGTAATGTTCACGCGTCACCGCGAATAATGTCGTCGTGTAGCAGGTATCGAACTCTGTTCACTTCTTGCACAAGATATTCTCTGGCGTTATCTGCTTCGCGCCGAGAGAAACCTTCCCATCCGTAGGTGTGGGCCTGGTTCTGCAAGCACACGATGACCGCATCCAGAGCGTGCATGAGAGCATACGCGGCACTATTTGGAGTCGGTTGCGATGAATACACCCGGTTACTGTGCCGTGTCCTCGTGAGCTGTTATGTCACACTCTCTAAAAAGTGGAAGCCATCATTGTCCGCACGGCTGTGTAGGGAAAGTCGAAACTTTGAAAGAATAGAAGCATGACGCTTCCCCCGCAGGTTTTGAGCCCCCTAGATGGCCGCTATCACTCCGTTGTTTCACCGCTGGGGGAATACCTTTCGGAAGCCGGCTTAAATCGTGCTCGTGTCACGGTTGAGGTTGAGTGGCTGATTTTCCTCACCCAGCACTCCATGTTTTCCACACAACCGCTGAGCCAGAAGCAGGTCTCTGCTCTTCGTGAGTTGGTGACCAACTTTGGTCAGGCTGAAATTGATGAGCTTGCGGGTCTTGAAGCCACGACAAAGCACGACGTCAAGGCCGTTGAGTATCTGGTTCGAAACAAGTTGGATCAGCTGGGGCTTGGCAACATTTCTGAACTCACCCACTTTGCCTGCACCAGCGAAGACATTAATAACTTGTCCTATGCATTGATTGTTCGGGATGCGACGCTCAAGGTCTGGTTACCTGCTCTGGATGTGCTGCTGGCTGCTTTGCGCGCTGTCGCAGCATCGACACGTACCGTTCCGATGCTGGCAAAAACACACGGCCAACCCGCAACACCCACCACGATGGGTAAAGAGCTGGCAGTGTTTGTGTATCGTCTCGAACGTCTTAGGGCCCAGATTGCACACTCTGAATTCCTTGGGAAATTCTCCGGGGCGACAGGAACCTTTTCCGCCCACGTAGTTGCTGCTCCAGAGGCGAACTGGCCTGCATTGTCCGAGGAGTTTGTGACCTCGCTGGGGTTGACATGGAATCCGCTGACCACCCAGATTGAATCTCACGACTGGCAAGCAGAGCTCTACTCAAGGATTTCTCACACCAACCGTGTGCTGCACAACCTTGCCACAGATATCTGGACATATATCTCTATGGGGTATTTCCGTCAGATTCCACAGGCTGGCGCTACCGGCTCATCCACCATGCCTCACAAAATCAATCCGATTCGGTTTGAAAATGCCGAAGCAAACCTTGAGCTCTCGTGTGCGGTTTTAGATTCTCTGGCAGCAACCCTGGTCACCAGCAGAATGCAGAGAGACCTTACGGACTCCACCACCCAACGCAATATTGGCGTTGGGTTCGGCCACTCCTTGCTGGCTATCGATAACCTCACTCGAGGCCTCGGCGAAATTGACCTCGACAGCGCTGCCCTAGCTGCAGACTTAGATGCCAACTGGGAAGTTCTGGGAGAAGCAATTCAAACGGTGATTCGTGCAGAAGTTGTCGCAGGGCGCTCCACCATTTCAGACCCTTACGCGCTTCTCAAGGAGCTCACACGTGGAAAGCGCATTACCCGCGAAAACCTGACCACCTTTGTTGCAGATCTTGACATTGGGGATGGGGCCAAAGCGCGCCTTCTGGCACTAACACCCGGCACCTATGTGGGATTAGCGCCTGAGCTTGTGGAGTTTCTGGACTAACTAGTGTGCTTTCGGCTTTTTAGAAGCCGGCGCATCGTTCTGCTCTTGGATATCCAGCAGCTCACTCTTATTGGGTTTGATGGCTAACACAAACATGGCCATCACCACTAAGCAGACAATGAACGATACTCCCAGCGCAATGCTGGCAAGGATGATGTCCCGCGAAATGATCATCACAATAAGTGCCGTAACTGACGCAATGACCAGGGATACCACGACGAGCTCAATGGGTTTGAGTTTTTCGCGAATTGTGGGGACGGTCATGATGAAACCTCATTCGTGTGTCGGGCATCTGTGCGCAAGCTGATGCCTGCAATAACTTGAAAAACTCCGAGGATTGCAGCGTAAGCACCAAAAATGCCCACGGCATACACCTCATCCATAGGTACTACAGCCATCACAATAGCTAAGACAGCTGTGAGAACACCCATACTGAGCCACTCTCTGCTCAGTGCTTTGTCGGTGCTGCGATATCCGGCATACAGTTCCATTGCTGCGGAGATTGCGGCCCAGGTGCTCACCACGACAAGCAGGGCAGGAAGGCCCGCGCCCATGACAGCAGCCGCGACACCTGCCGCAACGACTGAGGCAATGGAATGGATGCCTGTGGTTGTTTTGGCAACACCCTCTAATCCCACAAAAGGAATGCTGAACATCAACACTCCAGCGAGAGCAAACCCAAAACCCATAAAGACCATTAGCCCCACAATGGCAGCGTGGTAGCTGCTAAAGGTGATCACCATGGCGGCAACCAGGGCAATGATGGCACGCACAATCAAGATGGTGCCCATGCGTGCATGGAGAAGAGTTGTATCCACAGCTAAATTCTAGGGTGCCCGGCAGAGGCGAGAAGGCCGACTAGGCCTTGGGCATATCGGCAAAGCGTGACATGTGGCCTTGGAAACCAACCGTAATGGTCGCTGTTGGCCCATTACGGTGCTTGGCCACGATGAAATCAGCTTCACCAGCACGAGGATTCTCTTTTTCGAACGCATTTTCGCGGTGCAGAAGAATAACCATGTCAGCGTCTTGCTCCAACGACCCTGATTCACGCAAATCACTAATCGCTGGCTTCTTATCCGCACGCTGTTCAGGACCACGGTTGAGCTGGGACAGAGCAATAACGGGCACCTGAAGTTCTTTGGCCAACAGTTTCAGGGCACGAGAGAACTCGCTGACTTCTTGCTGACGGTTTTCGACCTTTTTACCGGAGGTCATCAACTGCAAGTAGTCAATGACAACCATTTTCAAGCCCACTTTTTGCTTGAGACGACGGCATTTCGCACGGATCTCCACCAGGGTGAGGTTGGGGCTGTCATCGATATAGAACGGCGCATCGTTGATGCGGCCGCGAGTAGAGGCAATCGTGGTCCAGTCGCGGTTATCGACGGTACCTTTACGCATGTTTTGAAGCGGCACAGAAGCTTCTGCGGAGAGTAACCGCATGGCAATTTCAGATTTACCCATTTCAAGGGAGAAGAAAATCGCGGGCATATTGTTTTTGATTGCTGCAGCACGGCAGAAATCCAATGCCAGAGTGGACTTACCCAGTGCAGGACGCGCAGCAACAATGATGAGCTGGCCAGGGTGGAATCCATTGGTGAGCTCATCGAGCTCGGCAAACCCTGTGGGAACTCCGGTCATGGAGCCATCGCGGCCCTTAGCCACTTCGATTTCATAGATGGCCGTGTCGACAGCTTCGTTCAGGGGAACATAATCTTCTTGTTCAACCGAGCCGGTTACTTGATAAATCTCTGCCTGAGCGGTGTTGACCAGATCAACCGCTTCGCCTTCTCCGGCATATCCCATTTGCACAATGCGGGTACCTGCTTCAACCAGGCGTCGCAAGAGAGCACGTTCTGCAACGATTTCGGCGTAGTAGCCGGCGTTTGCTGCCGTGGGAACAAGAGAGGTCAGAGTGTGCAGATATTCTGCGCCACCCGCACGACCGAGTTCACCTGTTTTAGTGAGTTCATCTGTGACAGTAATAACGTCGGTGGGCTCCCCATGAGAATACAACGACAGGACTGCATCAAAGATGACTTCGTGTTTGGGGATATAAAAATCATTTCCCCGAAGAGTTTCGATGACATCCGCTACAGCGTCTTTGCTGAGCAACATGCCACCGAGAGTGCTTTGCTCAGCGAGCAAATCATGTGGGGGAGTGCGTTCTCCTTGCCAATTCTCACGTGAATCTGACGGAGATCCCAGGTGTGCAATAGACATGTGGGGTTCTCCTTTCACAACGTGTGAGTGCTCGTATTCATAGTGTGCTCCCACCCACGGACAGTGTGGCGGTGGCACGACGAGAGACTCGTACTGCAACCATAGATTTTTTGTTCCCCATCACCAACCAGCCCTGTGGATAACTCTGTGTATGAATGGAATGAAACGCCGTTCTATCTGTTCATAACATGGGGATGGTGCTGTGGAAAAAGGAAAAAGTTAACCTTAAATTTACGCTTTGAGCTGGGATTTAAGTTATCCCCGGGTGTGAATAGTAAATTCCTTCAATCATGTGTTTAAGCTTGGGGATGAAACCGGGTTTTGTGGACAGATGTTGTGGTGCCCGGTGTGCTCAACATCACTATATAGAGAGCGTTAAACGAGCTCAGGCGAGGCGCTTGAGCGCCTCGCCTGAGAAGAAATCTCGTTCGTTACTTTGCGGCAACAACCTGCAAAGAAATGGTGGCCACGATGTCGTCGCGTAAGCGAACGGTTGCTTCGTGGTTTCCCGTGAACTTGATAGGGGTAGCAATTTCTACCTTGCGCTTGTCGAGAGAACCGATTCCGGCCTCTTCAACAGCAGCAACGATGTGGTCAGTTTTGACAGACCCGAACAGACGACCGTCACGGCCTGCTTTAACAGCAAGCTTAACTTTGGTGTCTTCCAACTTGGCTTTGAGGGTTTGTGCCTCTTCCAGGGTGGCCAATTCGCGCGCTACACGAGCGGAACGAATCTGTTCGACCTGCTTTTCGCCACCGCGGCTCCACGCCACAGCGAGTCCCTGAGGGATGAGGTAGTTACGTGCGTAACCATCCTTGACCTCAACAACATCACCGGCAGAACCAACACCGGAGACTTCATTCGTCAGAATTAACTTAGACATGTGTATTCTCCTTAGCGGCCAGCGCCTGCGTAGGGAAGAAGAGCCATTTCGCGAGCATTCTTAACTGCTTTTGCGATCAGGCGCTGTTCCTGAACAGACACACCGGTGATACGGCGAGCGCGGATCTTTCCACGTTCTGAGATGAACTTGCGAAGGGTTGCGACGTCTTTATAGTCGATCACACCGACGCGGATTGCCTTCGCGGGAGCGAGGGCTTTAGCGCCCTTTCCTCCGCGGAGGGGCTTGCGGCTTCCGCCGCTTGCTTTTCCAGCCATGATTACCTAACTTTCGTAAATTTTTGTATTCACCCGAGCGGGTGAGGGTTTAGAACGGCGTATCGTCTGCAGGGACGCCGGGAGTGTTCCAGGGATCTGCAGCAGGAGCTGTGGGGGAACCCCATGGCTCGTCGTTGCCAGCGGCAACTCCGGGGCGACCCGAGTTTGCAGCGCGTGAGACAGTTGCTGTTGCGTAGCGGAGCGATGGACCGATCTCATCTACTTCGAGTTCGATCGTGGTTCGCTTTTCGCCTTCCTTGGTTTCGTAGGAGCGCTGCTTGAGTCGTCCGGTGGCAATGACGCGAGAACCCTTGGTGAGGCTTCCTGCGACGTGCTCGGCAAACTCGCGCCAGACGCTGGCACGAAGGAACAGTGCTTCGCCATCTTTCCACTCGCTTGATGCGCGGTCATAGTTGCGCGGAGTGGAGGCAATAGTGAAGTTGGCGACGGCTAGTCCGTTCTGCGTGTAACGCAGCTCGGGATCACTGGTGAGGTTTCCCACCACGGTGATGACTGTTTCGCCGGCCATGATCCTTATGCGCCCTTCGACGCCTTGGAGCCTGCTGCGCTCTTACGAGCTGCTTTCTGCTCCTGGAACTGTGCTTCTGCGGCGACCATAGCGATGGCTTCTTCAGCGCGGAGCACCTTGGTGCGCATGACGGCTTCGGAAAGCTTGAGCTGGCGGTCAAGCTCTGCAGTAGCTGCAGGGCTTGAGGTGAAGTTCACGACGGCATAGATGCCTTCGGCCTTCTTGTTGATCTCGTAAGCCAAACGACGCTTACCCCAGATGTCAACGTTCTCGATGGTTCCACCATCGGTACGAATGACGTTGAGGAATTTGTCAAGGCTTGGAGAAACAGTGCGCTCATCGATCTCTGGATCGAGGATGACCATTAACTCATACTGATGCATGACTAACCCACCTCCTTCGGACTAAAACGGCTACAGACGGTCTGTAACAGGAGGGTTGTACATGTGCCGACCGAAGAGGCCACACTGTGGCATCCGGACAACTTTTCTAGTTTAGGCGCCAAAGCCCGCGTTCACCAAGCCGGGGCGGCTATGAGCGGGCGGCCCACCAGTCGTTCAGGCGCTTAGTGGCGAGCTCTTTTCCGATCGGACCTTCGTCTAATCGGACATCGAGGAGGTATTTATATGCCGCCCCCACATCGCGGCCTGCCGGAATTCCTAGGATCTGCATAATCTCTTCCCCGTCGAGCTCTGGTCTGACCGCAGCGAGTTCTTCTGCTTGAGCAAGTTCGGCAATGCGGCGCTCTAAATCGTCATAGGCAAACGCAAGTCGGTCAGCTTTGCGTTTGTTGCGGGTGGTGACATCTGCGCGGGTGAGGATGTGCAGGCGCTCTAGTTGATCTCCAGCATCTCGAACGTATCTGCGCACGGCAGAGTCTGACCAGGCTTGTTCGGAGTAGCCAAAAAAGCGCAGGTGTAACTCAATAAGTGCAGAAACGTTTTGTGTGGTTTCTTTATCAAAGCGCAATGCTTTCATGCGCTTAGTAGCCATCTTTGCTCCCACCACATCGTGGTGGTGGAAGGTGACCGCACCGCCTGCTTCCAGTTGACGGGTGGAGGGCTTTCCAATGTCGTGCAGTAATGCCGCCAGTCTCAGCGTGAGATCTGCGGGCTGGGTGGGGTAACGCACTTGTTCCAGTTCGATGGTTTGTTCCAACACGGTCAAGCTGTGTTGGTACACATCTTTGTGGTGGTGGTGTTCGTCGATTTCTAGCCTGAGTGCAGGGATTTCAGGCAGCACATAGTCCAGGATTCCGGTGCTGACAAGAAGTTCAATTCCTGCGCGGGGTGAGTTTGTCACAAGAAGTTTGCACAGTTCCTCATTGACCCGCTCGGCAGAAATGTTGTCAATGGCTGAAGCAAACTCGGTCATTGCCCATTCGGTTTCGGCATCAACCTGGAAGCCCAGTTGCGAGGTGAAACGTGCTGCCCGCATCATGCGCAAGGGGTCTTCTGTGAAAGATAATTCAGCGGATTTCGGTGCACGCAAGGTACCCGCGAGAACATCCTCAACGCCCCCGGATGGATCCACCAAGATCATCTCGGGGATGCGCACAGCCATGGCGTTGACTCGAAAGTCTCTGCGTAAGAGGTCTTCATCCAAGCTGGTGCCAAAAGCCACAATGGGTTTACGGGTTTTGCCATCGTATTGGTCGGCACGATACGTCGTAATCTCAACTTTGTTTCCGGCTATTTGTGCACCAATAGTGCCGAAGTCTCGGCCAATATCCCAGATGGCTTCAGCCAGTGGTTCCACCACGGCCAGAATCTGGTCAGGGTGAGCATTGGTTGTGAAATCAAGATCGTGCACGGCGTGGCCTAGAAAGGCGTCTCGAACAGGGCCTCCCACGAGAGCTAGTTCGTATCCGGCATCAGCAAAGGCCGCCGAGAGTTTCGATACGGTCGGCGAGGTGCTCAACTGTGTGAGCGATTCCAGGGCAGAAGCGACAGAGTGCATGTGCCACGATTCTACGGGGAGCACTCAGCACTTCACCGGCGGCGACGCCTACAATGGCAGGATGCCCTTTGTCTCTTCTCGCCTGACCCCCGTGAGCATTCTGCTTGCCTGGGCTCTTGCGTTAGGAACGTTTATTGGCGTGTCCTCGGCGCACTCTGCACATGCCTCTGATGATGTCACCGTTAATTTTCAGGTCACATCACTTGAGATCACTGACGGTCAAGCTATTCCAGTTGAGATTACGGTGACCAACTCCACGGATCAAGACCTTCAAGCTGGAACAGCTTTGGTCACCGTGGACTCCACTGTCTTAGGTTCTGTCTCGGAGGTCGAAGCCTGGTTAGCTGCCGCCGATGGCTTTACCCGCCCTGGCAGATACTTAGATGAAATTGAGGTTCCTGAGGTTCCCGCCGGAGAGAGCATTACCGTGACGGATGGGTTATCTCCGGAGCTTGCCCGGTTTGGAGAGGTGTGGGGGCCCCGAGGTTTGGCGCTGGATTATCTTGTCGATAACACCAGCTTGGCCCAAGCCCGAACCGTCACCGTGTGGGCAACCGGTGCTGCGCCTTCTGTCTCTCTCGGCGCTGTTCTCGCCCTGTCCCCTGCCCCAGATTCCCCCGGGATTCTTTCTCGAAGTGAGTTAGAACTCCTCACGGGACCCAGCGGATTGTTAACTAGGCAGCTCGGCCTGGCCTCTGGACGCCCGGTCACGATCGGTATTGACCCCCGAGTTCTTGCCTCTATCGCCCAATTGGGCAGCGATCGGCCCGACTCGGTCACACGGTGGCTTTCTGAATTAGCTGCGTTACCCAATCCCTCGTTTTTCTTAGCGTATGCCGACGCAGATATCGCTGCACAAGCCCAAGCTGGTGCCACACAATTGCTAGCTCCCTCGCTCCCAGCTGCTCCCAACACCACGGTTGAGCCCACGGCCACCCCTGGCGGAGAGCCAAACGTGTCCACCGACCTTGTCCCTCAGCTGACCAATGTCGGGTGGCCAGCTGCCTCCAGTGTTATCGATAGCGATCTTGGTGTTTTTGCTCAAAGTGGCCTAGCTAACCTGGTTTTATCTTCGAATAACCTCTCCGCGGGGGATCAACGTCCCTCCCGTGCAATGGTGTCAGAATTTCCTAGCGTTATTACTAATTCGGCTTTGAGTAAGGCTCTCGAAGACAGTGACACCGGGGTTTCAGCTGGGCTGCTCGCGGCGGCAGCGATAGACCCCTCCACTGCTGGGGGATTATTTGCCGAGGTGTCACGTGAAACATTCTCCATTACTGAACTGAGCGCTCGCGGTCAACTTATCGACGCTTTGCTGGCGCTGTCCTGGGTTTCAGGCTCCGCTCCCACGTTTTCTGCTGATACTCCCGCTGTTGATCTACTGAACACTCCAGAATCTAACGGCAGAGTTGCTGCCGTTAAGGCCCTTCTAGAGCGGGTGAGTGCCGTGCAAGGCTTTTCGAGTGTGGCTGATCAGCCAGAGCTGATTTCTGGGCCCGTCCAACGAGACATTGCTGCCGTGTTATCCGTGGGATGGCGTTCTGCCTCCAACTGGAATGCTGCCGTCTCTGCGCAGATGAAAAAGAGTTTTGCCGTGTTGAACTCTGTCGGGGTCGTCACCAGCAGCACTGTGAATATGGTCGGTGGCCAAGTAAATATTCCTGTTTCGGTTCGCAATGATCTTGATCAACCCGCCACGGTGGTGGTCTCTGCGAGCGCCAATAATGCTCGATTGTTGGTAACCGGGAGTGAAACCATCACCATTCAACCCGGTGCCCAAACAACCGCTCAAATACCGGTTCAGGCCCAGGTCAGTAACGGGAGTTCACTCTTGACCATCACCCTGAGTTCTCCCACAGGTGTTGTGGTGGGGTCCCCCGCATCTATTTCGGTCAATGTGCGGGCGGATTGGGAAAGTTGGGGCTTGTTGGGCTTAGGGGTTTTGTTTGCGGGATTGATTGTTGCTGGTGTTGTTCGCACTGTGCGGCGCAAAGCGAACGTGAACGGTGCATAAACACCCTGTGAACACACCTCTATCGGGAATACACCACAAGTAGACTGGGTTAACTTCTCTGCAGGGTTTTCTTTGCCCTGAGTGTGCACGTCTAAGGAGCTTTTGTGCGTCAAGTCATCATTGTCGGATCCGGTCCTGCCGGGTACACCGCTGCTATCTATGCCGCTCGCGCAAACTTCAAGCCGCTGGTTATTGCGAGCTCTGTGGAAGCCGGTGGTGAGCTGATGAACACCACTGATGTCGAGAATTTCCCTGGCTTCCCTGAGGGAATCATGGGTCCAGACCTGATGATCAAAATGCAAGAACAGGCTGAAAAGTTTGGTGCTGAAGTTCTTTTGGATGACGTAGTGAGCATGGAGCTTTCTGGCCCTATCAAGCGCATTACCACCGGTGGCGGCCAGCAATTCGAAGCACTGTCGGTGATTGTGGCAACCGGTTCTGCCTACCGCAAGCTCGGGCTTGAGAATGAAGATCGTCTTTCTGGTCACGGTGTCTCCTGGTGTGCCACCTGTGATGGGTTCTTCTTTAGGGAGAAAACCATTGCCGTTGTTGGTGGCGGTGACTCCGCGATGGAAGAAGCGAACTTCCTGACTCGTTTTGCGAGCAAGGTCTATGTCATTCACCGCAAAGACACCTTACGGGCCTCCAAAATCATGCAAGATCGTGCTTTTGCTAACCCCAAGATTGAGTTTGTGTGGAATTCTGCGATTTCAGAACTCCTTGGTCAAGACGCTCTAGATGGTGTCACTGTCGAAAACCTCGTTACCGGCGAGAAGAGCACACTGGAGATTCAAGGGTTGTTCATTGCCATCGGTAATGACCCTCGTACGCAGCTTGTCCACGGCCAACTTGACCTCACCCCCGAAGGAACCATTGCGGTTGCCGGTCGAAGCTCAAAAACAAACCTTGAGGGTGTGTTTGCCGCCGGTGACGTTATTGACCCGACCTACCGCCAGGCAGTAACCGCAGCCGCCAGCGGCACTGTTGCTGCACTTGATGCGGAACATTTTCTCCAATCATTGCCTGTCGAAACTCTCGCACAGGCTGCACACTAACTAGAAGGAGTCCCCATGGGAACATCACCAGCCGTTACCGACGCCAGCTTTGAAGCTGACGTCCTCAAAAGCACCAAACCTGTTCTTGTTGACTTCTGGGCAGAATGGTGTGGTCCCTGCCGCGCAGTCGGACCCATTGTGGATCAAATCGGTGAAGAATACGCCGACAAAATCTCTGTGGTCAAGCTCAATGTCGATGAGAACCCTCAGATGGCCATGAAGTACCAAATCACCTCGATCCCCGCGATGATGGTGTTCCAGAATGGTGAAGTTGTCAAAACAATCATCGGTGCAAAGCCTAAGCCTGCACTCGAATCAGATTTGGCCGCCTTTATCGGCTAAATTTCTTATTCAAGAAAATGGCCGCCAGCACACCTGGCGGCCATTACTTTTTCCCCGGTTACTTCACCCGTATAAGACAACTACGATTAAACGATGGGCTCTTATGAGATGAATACACAGGAAATCAGTCTGGATCCGTGGTTTCATCACTATGCCCACCGGGCTCAAGGTTTAAGTGCCTCCGAGGTGCGCGCACTCTTTGCTGTTGCCTCACGTCCAGAGGTTGTCTCTCTTGCCGGCGGTATGCCCTATGTATCTGCACTGCCGAAAGAGTTAATTTCTACTGCACTAGAAACTGTGATGGCTGAACAGGGTCCAGCAGCTATGCAATATGGCTCTGGTCAAGGCATCCCTGCTCTTCGGGAACAGATTGTTGAAATCATGGGACTTGAGGGCATCTCGGCCAGCCTGGACGATGTTGTCGTAACCACAGGAAGTCAACAAGCCCTCGACCTAGTGACCAAGCTTTTTATTGATCCCGGTGACGTGATTATTGCGGAGGCTCCGAGTTATGTGGGCGCCATGGGGGTTTTCCGCAGCTATCAAGCTGATGTGGTGCACGTGGAGATGGATGAGCACGGTCTTGTCCCCGAGGTCCTTGAAGAGACCATAAAGGAACTTCAGTTAGCTGGCCGCACCATCAAGTTTCTCTATACGATTCCTAATTTCCATAACCCCGCCGGGGTGACCCTCAGTGCTGAGCGTCGGCCGGTGGTGTTGGAGATATGCCAGCGTTATGGTGTCTTGATTGTCGAAGATAACCCTTACGGGTTACTTTCTTTTGATGCGGAGGTTCCTCCCGCCCTGCGCTCACTCAATGCTGACGGAATTATTTATTTGGGGTCGTTTTCCAAAACCTTGGCACCGGGTTTCCGTGTGGGATGGGTTCTGGCCCCCCACGCCATCCGCGAAAAGCTCGTGTTGGCGGCTGAAGCAGCAATTTTGTGTCCCAGCTCGTTTAGCCAAATGGTTATTTCAGAGTATTTGCGCACCTCCGATTGGAAAGCTCAGATTAATGCCTTCCGGGACGTGTATCGCGAGCGCAGAGATGCCATGAGCGCGGCTTTGCAAGAACTTCTTCCCGAATTTAAGTGGAATGTTCCTGCGGGCGGGTTTTATATGTGGTGTTCGTTGCCCGAAGGACTTGATTCCAAAGCCATGTTGCCTCGGGCTGTGACCGAATTGGTGGCCTATACCCCTGGAACGGCCTTTTTTGCCGATGGCCGTGGGCGACAGCAGTTACGTCTATCGTTTTGTTATCCCACTCCCGAGCAGATCACTCTGGGTATCAGGCGGTTAGCAACTGTTGTTCGCGGAGAGTTGGACCTTCTCGCCGATTTTGCGGGAACGGGAACGCTCTCGGTTGTGGAGTCGGAACGTTCTGCCAGTGCCCCACCAACGGATGTTCGTTAGGAAAACAATGACCGGATTACGCGTTGCCATTCTTGCCGGCGGTATTTCACATGAACGGGATATTTCTTTGCGTTCTGGCCGCAAGGTTGCCGATGCCCTGATATCGCGGGGACATGTGGTTCACGAAATTGATCCCGATGCGTCCTTGTTTGAGCGTTTGGCCAGTGTTGCTCCCGATGTGATTTGGCCGGCATTACATGGCTCCAGCGGAGAGGACGGAGCTCTCTTAGAACTTCTCTCTGCGGCAGGTTATGCGCTGGTGGGACCGTCAGCTTCTGCTGCGAGGCTGGCATGGTCAAAACCCACGGCTAAAACGTTGGTGTCACGTCAGGCAATCTCTACTCCGCGCTCAATCACCGTTGGACGAGAATCTTTTCGTGAGCTGGGGGCGGCTAAAGTTTTAGACTTAATTGGCTCTGAACTGGGAAAAAACCTTGTTGTCAAGCCCGCCTCGGGTGGTTCGGCACAAGGAGTCAGTTTCGTTTCCTCCTCGGAAGAACTTCCCCGAGCAATGGTGGAAGCTTTTACCTACGGTGACCTTGCGCTTGTAGAGCAACGAATTATTGGCACGGAGGTTGCCGTCGCTGTTTCTGGTGTTGCAGATCAGGCTGTGGCACTTCCGGTTGTCGAGATTGTTCCTCTTGCCGGGGTCTACAGCTATGAGGCTCGGTATACCGCAGGTGAGACCACCTTCTTTGTTCCAGCACGGCTATCCGATGAGGTTTCCCGTGAAACACAGCGTGTAGCTGTTGTGGCCCACACCACTTTGGGGTTATCTGGGCTTTCCCGGATTGACGTGATGGTGGACGAGGCAGGAACACCCTGGTTCTTAGAAGCGAACTGTTTGCCTGGGCTCACTGAGACATCCAGTGCTCCCTTAGCTATTGAAGCTTCGGGTGTTGAGGTAGGCGCGTTCTACGAACGCCTCATTCAGGACGCTCTCGCGGCTACCGCGTCCTAATTAGAGGGATGTCTTAAAGCCGTCGTCACCGAGCTCGCCCAAAATCCTGTTGAGGTCTTCAATGGTGGCAAATTCGATGCTGATCAGGCCTTTTTTTGCACTGAGGGAGATATTTACTCGGGTATTTAAGCGATCCCCGAGGCGATCTGCGATCTCGTCGAGGTGACCGCGACGATTCCCGGGTTGAGGCTTTGACTTCTTGGCCGTGGGTGCTTGTCCGGCGAGTGCTTCAGCAGCACGAACCGAGAGATCTTCATTCACAATTTTGTCAGCCAAGCGCTGCATAGCCTCGGGGTCACCCACAGACAAAATTGCACGGGCGTGACCTGCACTCAAGACTCCGGCGGCAACACGCTTTTGAACCTGGGGTGGTAAGCGAAGCAAACGAATGGTGTTAGAGATCTGGGGGCGTGAGCGGCCAATACGATCTGCGAGCTGTTCTTGAGTAATCCCAAAATCAGACATGAGCTGTTGGTAGGCAGATGCTTCTTCAAGGGGATTCAATTGTGAGCGGTGTAAGTTTTCTAGCAACGCATCGCGCAACATGTCTTCATCTGCGGTGTCACGAACAATGACCGGAATCTGCTCGAGGCCCACTTCTTTAGAGGCGCGCAGCCGGCGCTCTCCCATAATCAATTCGTAGGTGTCTGAGCCTGCGAGGGGGCGCACCACAATCGGCTGAAGGATTCCTACCTCGCGGATGCTGTGAACAAGTTCGGCAAAATCTTGGGGGTTGAATTCTTTTCTGGGCTGCTGCGGGTTAGGAACAACACTGTGGGGGGAGACGAAGGCTAGCCGAGCGCCGGGAACCTCAACGAGTGCGGGTGCAGGCTGCTCCGTTGCTGAGGAAATCTGATCGGGGAAAAAGACGTCAACAGGGCGTTCTGTAGTGGGTGTGGTGGGAATGAGTGAGCCAATTCCGCGTCCCAGTCCGGTTCTTTTATTGGTTGCCATGTGCTGCCTCCTGAGGCTGTGAGAAAGACGGGGCTCCGCGTTGAGCAATTTCAAAAGCTGCTTCGATGTAGGAAATGGATCCCACAGATGAGGTGTCGTAGGTAATGACGGATTGGCCATAGCTGGGGGCTTCAGACACCCGCACGGCTCGAGGAATGATGGTGGTGAGAACCTGCTGGGGGAAGTGGGCCCGAACGTCCTCTGCCACCTCGTGGGCAAGACGTGTTCTGCTGTCAAACATGGTCAACAAGATGGTGCTGACTCGTAGCTGGGGGTTGAGACCCTGATTAATCAGCTCAATGGTATTCAGAAGTTGTGAGAGGCCTTCCAGGGCGTAATACTCACACTGAATGGGAATAAGGACCTCTGTTGCTGCGGTAAATGCATTGATGGTCAACAAACCAAGAGAAGGTGGGCAGTCAATAATCACATAGTGAAATACGTCCGGAGCCTGCGCATAGAGGTTCTGTAAAGCATCTTTGAGAAGGTATTCCCGGCGTTCCATGGAATACATATGAAGTTCAGCCCCGGCAAGATCCAAAGTGGACGGGGCACAAAACAACTCCCCGGGTTCTGTGCTGGGTTGAATAACGTCAACAAGGTTGGCGCCTTCGACGAGAACGTCATAGATGCTGGGAACATCCCCGTGATGATCAATACCCAGCGCAGTCGATGCATTGCCC
>JBIIGO010000043.1:0-9217 GCA_044236405.1 Aurantimicrobium sp. | reverse complement strand
GCGTATTGAATGGTTCAAGGCTGGAGACCACAAGCGGGTTATCGAGAACATGCCAGAGTTCATGAAGTTCAAGCCAGAGGCTAACTTCAGCCACTACTTGACCATGGCTGGTGCCATTGGTGAAGAGGCCAACACCTCCAAGGGAGTCATGTACTCCGAGTATGAAAACTCAGTGGGTACCGGACAGGTACACATTTACTTCCCCAAGCCAGAAGGTGGTTTCCCGTTGCCAAAGGACATGGTGCTTTCGCGTGACTGAGTATCGACGTATTCTTCTTGACGGCGCCCCTGTTCAAACAGTGCGCGACGGTGAATTCTTGGTTGCCGCAGATGGGCGACGTGTTGCCATCGAGGATGCGCAACACTTGCCACCTGCAGAACCCACCAAGATTATTGCCGTGCACCTGAACTATGACAGTCGCACGCAAGAATTCATGACCAAGTTGCCACCGGCACCTACGTATTTCCACAAACCAATCACGGCGCTGAACAGTCACAAGGGAGCCATTGTGCGTCCCGAGGGCTGCAAGTGGTTGAACTACGAGGGTGAAATTGTGATTGTGATTGGCAAGACCTGTCGCAACGTCAGCCCTGAAGAAGCTGGCGAATACATTGCTGGATACACCGTGGGTAATGATTATGGGCTGCACGATTTCCGCGACACTGATGCAGGTTCTATGTTGCGCGTCAAGGGTTCTGACACCTTAGGTCCCGTCGGTCCTGGTTTGGTAACAGACTGGGATTTCCGTAACAAAATGATTCGCACCTATGTCAACGGCAAAGTTGTCCAAGAAGACAACACCGACAACATGGAATGGGATATGCACTACCTTGTTGCAGATATTGCCCGCACCATCACGTTGGTACCTGGCGACATGATCTACTCCGGAACCCCCGCTAACTCCAGGCCTGTTCAGCCAGGTGACGTGGTGGATGTAGAAGTAGAAGGTTTGGGAAAACTCACCAACCATATTGTTGTGGGCCCAACCCCCATTCGCACGGACGTGGGAGCACAGCCCACCGAAAGTGAAGAAGTAATATCAACAGCAATGGGTGGTGACTGGGAGTTCCGTGGAATTCGCACCCCATCTAAAGATCTATATCCATCAACTGTGGAGGAAAAATAATGCTCAAGATTCACGTCGACATGGAAAAGTGCCAGCACTACGGACAGTGCGTTTTTGACGCACCGAACGTATTCCGTCTCAATGATGATGACAAGCTGGAATACGAAGCAACGGCAGAAGACAGCGAACAGGACAACGTCCAGCTCGCCGTTGACATCTGCCCGATGCAAGCTATTTCATTCACCAAAGCAGAATAAGGTCAACTCATGTCCCGTCCGGTTGTTATTGTCGGGGCCTCAATGGGTGGTCTTCGAGCTGCGGAGACACTGCGAAAGAGTGGTTATACGGGGGAATTGGTCGTCATAGGTGATGAACCACATCCTCCCTACAACCGCCCTCCCCTGTCTAAAGAGGTCCTTGCTGAGCATGTTGATCATGCTGCTGTGGCATTCCCTTTGGCAGAGATTCTTGATGATGTCACCTGGAAATACGGTTCTGCGGTAGTCGCCTCTGATCTAGAAAACCAAACGCTCACCCTAGCCAATGGCGAGCAGCTCTCTTATGAGCACCTGATTATTGCCACTGGTTTACGTTCACGCCGCTGTGAATTTCCCAATTCACCCACCGCAGGCACCCATGCAATTAGGTCACTAGATGATGCTGTTGCTCTGCGTCAGGAGCTCTCCTCGGGGGCTCGGGTTGTTGTCTATGGTGCAGGATTCATTGGCTGTGAAGCTGCAGCCACTGCTACCAAGCTCGGTGCCACCGTGACGGTTATTGGAAAAGGAACAATTCCACTTCTGCGCCCATTAGGGGAACAACTTGCTGCTGATGTGATGGCACGCAATGAGGCTCACGGTGTGACATTTGTGATGAACACCACTGTGACAAACATTGTGGGGCAGGACCGTGTAACCGGAGTTGAACTTAGTGATGGCCGCGTCCTTGAGTGTGATGTGCTGATTGAAGCCATTGGGTCACACCCCAACACCGAGTTTCTGGCCGGCAATGACATTGACATTGATTCTGGTGTTCATGTGGACACCAACATGCGTGCGTTGAAAAAAGATGGCACCGCATGGCCTCATGTCTACGCTATCGGTGATGTGGCACGGTTCCCCATCCCGCAGTTTGATCCTCAAACCAGACGTGTTGAACACTGGAACATCCCTACCGAAATGGCTCGTCGAGTAGGAAAACTCGTGGCATTGGATGCTCAAGGGCTGAGTGAAGAACTTGCTGCTGAAGAAGAAAAAGGCTTTAAGCCCATTCCCAGTTTTTGGAGTGATCAATTTGAGGTCAGTTTGCTCTCCTATGGACTTCTTGACCAAGCTGACCGCATAGAACTGCTCGAGGGTGAAGCTGGCGCTGATTGCGTATATGGCTACTACAAAGGTGATGACCTTGTGGGAGTTTGTGGAATTGGTATGCGTTCGAAGGTTATGGGCTACCGTAACAAGGTAGGGCTTACACACTAGTTTTCTCGAAAGGAAAATGATGACCACTCAGGTTCGTGCTCTCGGAGCTCCAGCTGAAAAAGCTCCCTTGGAATCAATAACGATAACTCGCAGAGATGTTCTACCTGAAGACGTGCGTATAGCAATTGACTATTCAGGTATCTGTCACTCAGACATTCACACGGTGCGTGGAGACTGGGGAGACATGCCCTACCCGGTTGTGCCCGGTCACGAAATCATCGGACGTGTTATCGAAGTCGGAGATAAGGTCTCAAAGTTTGCCGTCGGTGACTTAGTCGGTGTTGGTGTCATTATCAAAAGTTGTGGTGAGTGTGAAAACTGCCTCGATGGCGATGATCATTTCTGTCAGGGTCCCGTTGGTCCTACCCTGACCTTTGCAGAGGCAGACCCCTATACCGAAGGCGCGTTTACCTATGGCGGGTATTCCACAGAGATTGTGACAACAGAGAAGTTCGTGCATCGGATTCCTGAAAACCTCGATAAGGCTGCTGCAGCTCCGCTGCTGTGCGCCGGTATCACGGTGTATTCACCTTTGAAATACTGGGGTGCAGGTCCTGGTGTCGTTGTGGGTGTTGTCGGTATCGGGGGCCTGGGACACATGGCAGTCAAGTTCGCTCATGCGTTAGGTGCCCACACCATTGCGTTGACCTCCAGTCCTGAAAAAGGCGAGGTAGCTAAAAAACTTGGAGCGGATGAGGTCATTCTCACCTCGGATGCAGAAGCTATGCAAGCAGCTCGCGAGAGATTTGATCTGATTATTTCCACCTTGCCTGGAGATCACGATGTGACGCCCTACCTCGACTTGTTAGGCCGAGGCGGAACCTATGTTGTGGTCGGGGCTGTGGGAAATTTGACCTTCCCTGTCTCGCTGCCTCGTTTGATGAAGCGCCACCGCTCCATTGCTGGGTCGCAAATTGGCTCCACCAGAGAAACACAAGAAATGCTTGATTTCTGTGGTGAACACAACATCGTCGCCAACATCGAACTGATTGAAGCTGACGCTGTCAATGCGGCCTATGACCGTGTTGTCAACGGAGATGTGCAATTCCGTTTTGTCATCGATGCCTCAACAATCTAAGGACACACAGATGAGTAAACCTGAGGGCGGATATTCCAACGCCAATATGCGCGGAGAATCAGCAGAAGAATTAGCGGTAGTTGATCAGATTGCCAAAAGTTTTGAACGCCACGTTGATGTTCTTCGCGGTAAAGCAGACCCGGAGGAGCCCCAGAACTAAGCTGTGGGCTGCTGCTGGGTAATGCAGTGAATGCCACCACCGCGGGCAAATAACGGGCGGGCATCAACTAAAACGATGTCACGGCCGGGGTAGGCCTTCTCTAAAATCTTTTTCGCGCGCTCATCACCGGGGTCATCAAACGCGCACAAAATCACAGCTCCATTGCAGACGTAGTGGTTGATGTAGCTGTAATCCACCCAATCTTCTTCATCTTGCAACACCTCGGGGGCAGGAACGGAGATCACGGTGTATTCCGGATAGTTTTCCAGCACACGCTTGACTTCAGTACTGACCCAATAGTCGGGGTGTTCTTGATTGAGTTGGTCATGAACCAACACGGTTTTTTCATCGGCAAAGCAGGCAACAATGTCGATGTGGCCTCGGGTACCAAATTCGTCATAGTCCCGGGTCAGGCCCCTAGGCATCCAGATCACGCGATGAGCACCGAGAGTCCGGGCAAGTTCTTCTTCGACCTGCTGGTGGCTCCAGTCGGGATTACGGCCCGGGTCTAACTGCACGGTGGTGGTAATCATGACGGTGCCACGGCCATCGACGTGGATGCCTCCGCCTTCGTTGACCATGGGGGAGTCCACCACGGGGGTATTCGTAGTGTGAAGAATAGCTTTAGCTATCTGCGCGTCTTTATCCCAGCTGGCCCAGTTCTGAGCGCCCCAGCCATTAAAGATCCAGTTCACACCAGAGAGCTTCCCGTCAGCATCACGAACAAAGGTCGGTCCGATGTCTCGCATCCAGGCGTCATCCAGAGGAGCTTCCACAATGCTTACTCTCGGGTCTAGCCAGGTTCTAGCTGTTTCCACGTCAGTGGGGTCCACAACCATGCTCACAGGCTCATAGGCCACGATGGCATTGGCCACGGCAGCCCAACAACCTCTGGCCTCATCTGCCAGTTCAGGGGTGTCTCCGAGGGTGTAGCCCGAAGAGGGCCATGCCATCCATGTGCGCTCATGAGGCGCCCACTCTGCAGGCATCACATATGTGGACATCAGATCACCATTGACCTTTCTTCTGTTATTTCATTGTGTCGAGAATCTCGACCAGAGACTCAAACGTGGTGCGTGGATTCACGATGGCAAAACGAGTATTAGGTTTACCCTGATGAGAACTGGGAACAACAAACCCAATTCCATCTGCCAGTAGCTTGTTGGACCACGTGGTGTAATCCTGCAGGTCCCAGCCCTTCTTTGTAAAGACCACAACAGAAAGTTCTGGGTCTCGCACCAGTTCGAGGTCTTCTCTAGAGCGAATTTCTTCACCGATGCGGTGGGCTAGGTCAATGTTTTGTTGAACAGCCTCTCGATAGGCTGCAACGCCGTAGGTGGCTAGCGAGAACCACAAAGGAAGTCCTCGAGGCCTCCGGCTGAGGTTGTAGGCATAATCACTGGGATTCCACTCATCCGAGTCTGTAAGGGTGTCAAGATACTCGGCATGTTGGGTGTGTGCCTTGCGCCCTAACTCAGGGTTGCGGTACACCAGTGCACACGCATCAAAGGGTGCATAGAGCCATTTGTGGGGATCAACAATAAAGGAATCGGCTAAGGCAACTCCAGTAAAAAGATGCCGTGTTGAAGGGGCAAGCATTCCTGCGAGCCCATAAGCACCATCGACATGGAACCACACGTTGTTGGTGCGGGCAATAGTTCCAACCTCGTGGAGTTCATCCACGATGCCAAAGTTTGTTGTTCCTCCGGTGGCAACGACGGCAAACACGCCATCCCACTTGCCGTCCATATGGGATTCGAGTGCGGCACCCGTCAAGCGGCCTTCTTTGTTAACGGGAACCGGAATAATCTCCACATCCATTACTCGTGCAGCAGCTTTCAGCGACGAGTGTGCTTCAGAGCTGCAGACAAATCTCCACGTTTCAGGAAGTGGTTCACCTGCCTCAATCAGAGCTTGCTTGGCAGTGTGACGGGCAGCAACTAGTGCGGAAAGGTTTCCTAAGGTTCCTCCCTGAACGAAAACTCCGCCAGAGCCTTCAGGAAGTCCTGCTTCTTTTGCTAGCCATTCCAGTACTTGGTTTTCAGCATAGACAGCACCGGCACCCTCCATCCACGAGCCACCGTAAATAGTGGAGGCAGAAACGATCAGGTCAAACATCGTGGCTGCCTCAGACGGGGCACACGGAATGAAAGAGAGGTAGTTGGGGTGATCGTTAGAAATGGTGGCTTCAGCCAAGATGTTCTCGAACACACTCAGGGCCTGCATTCCGCCCAAGCCTTCTTCAGTGACGGTGTGCGGGGCTAGAGAAGTGAGCTCTGCCAGTGTTTTAGGACCATCCAGGGGAGGAGGGTCGTAATTCATGCGACGTCTGGCGTATTCAAAGACCTGCTCGCGAAGTTTCATCGTTTCGAGGTCGATGGTGTGCATCTGATTGCCGTGAGGATTTGTCATGGTGAATGGACATCCACTCTGTGTTTCATCTGGTTGAGCCCGCCACGACGACTGTCGTGCGACTGGGGCAAAGCAACCAGGCAAGACAACTTTACCTGCTTCATGCGACACGCCGAAACTCTGACGGGAAAAAATTTAATGGGAGGCAAAAAACCCCGAAAATATGCGCCATTTTCTGGTTGTCCACAGCAAATTCACAAAAAAGTTGTGAACACTACATATAGGGGAATGACATGGGTGTGATTCCGGTTATATAGTGGTAATTCACCGCAGGGGTGCGGCAGAAATATCGCCGATATTTCGAAAGTTTTATGGAGGCACAAATGGAATTCGAAACCAACGACACCGTCGGTGGCTACGCAGTACCAGTAGACCCAATGGATCTACTGCAGTGCGACAGCTGCCAATAAGACGCAAAAACATCTAAAAAGAACCCCGCTCTAATGAAGGAGCGGGGTTCTTTTATGCCCTCTCCGACCTAGAATTGAGCCGTGGCTGTAAATCCTGACATTCAAGGTCGTGTTTTTCCTCCGACCGCCCCCTACCTCGTTGGACGAGAAAAGCTGCGTGAGTTTGCACGGGCTGTGTTGTCCTCAAATCCGATTAATTTTGATGTTGCTGCGGCACAAGCTGCAGGCCATGCAGATATTGTGGCTGCGCCTACTTTTCCGGTTGTTGTTCAAGAGGCCACCCTGGCTCAATTATTGGCAGAACCAGATGCAGGAATTGATTTCAGCCGGGTCGTGCACGGGGAGCAACGCTTTAGCTATTCCCGGGCCATTGTCGCCGGAGATGAGCTCACGGCAACCTTGAGTATTTCGAGCGTCAAAAGTCTCGGAGGCCACACCATGGTGACCGCAGACTCTGACATCGTGGATGCCACTGGTGCTCATGTTGTGACAGCTATTTCCACTCTCGTAATCCGAGGGGATGAGCACTGATGATTAATTTTTCAGAGCTGACTGTCGGCGAGGACGTTGCCCAGGAGTCTTTCCATCTGACCCGAGACACTCTGGTGAGATATGCCGGCGCATCTGGAGACTTCAACCCCATTCACTATAGGGATGATGTCGCAGAGTCCGTCGGCCTTCCAGGAGTCCTCGCTCACGGAATGCTCACCATGGGCGTTGCGGTTCAGCCTGTTGCTAACTGGATCGGTGATCCCGCACGCATTGTGGACTACCAAGTCAGGTTTACTCGCCCAGTTGTCGTCGACCCTCACACAGGTGCTGATGTTCGCATTGTGGCCAAAGTTGGTGCCCTTGACGAAGAAACCCAGATTGCTCGTATTGACCTGACGGCAAGCTTCAATGATGAAACCGTTTTGGGTAAAGCACAGGTTCGCGTTTCGCTGGCGTAGTCCATGAACTCAACCATGCTTGCTGACTACACCACCTTGAAGGTGGGCGGTCCTGCACGCCGTTTTCTCACCGCGACAACTCGGGAAGAACTGATCGAGCATTCCTTGAATGCCTGGGATGAGAATGAACCTCTCCTTATTCTCGGGGGAGGATCCAACCTCGTCATTTCAGACGCTGGCTTTGATGGCACCGTTATTCATGTTGCGACAACCGGCATAGAACGGATTCAAGACGCCACCGCCTCTCCAAACCACAGCACCGTTCGGGTGGCAGCTGGTGAAAACTGGGATTCTTTCGTTCGCTGGAGCGTTGAACAGGGACTTGCGGGAATTGAAGCACTCTCTGGTATTCCCGGCACAACAGGGGCAGCTCCCATTCAAAACATTGGTGCCTATGGCCAGGAATTATCCTCAACCGTGACGGCCGTGGAATACCTGGATCGTTACACCCATCAGATTTCCTGGATTTCCTCTCGGGACCTGAACTTTGGTTATCGTGACTCGGTTTTCAAGCAGGGTAGGGAAGGTGTGATCTTAAGTGTTGAGTTCCGCCTATCATCCTTTGACAACCAGATGTCTGCCCCCATCGCCTTCCCTCAATTAGCTCAGGCCCTAGGTGTTGACATGGGCTCACAGGTTTCCCTGATGGATGTGAGAGACCACGTTTTGGCATTGCGGGCCAGCAAAGGAATGGTGCTCAACCCGCAGGATCCCGATACTGCCAGCGCCGGGTCTTTTTTTACCAATCCAATCGTGACCGAGAATTTCGCCCGGTCCCTTCCTGCTGATGCGCCTCGCTTTCCCCTCAGCGAGGAGGAGCAGGTTCGCATTGTTCCTTTAGGTGCTGATGTTCCTGACTTAGCCTCGGTTACACAAGGACCCGCACTGGTAAAACTTTCTGCAGCCTGGTTGATAGAAAACGCAGGGGTGAAAAAGGGGTACCAGATTCCAGGTTCACACGCGGCCATTTCTTCCAAGCACACTCTCGCCATCACCAACCAAGGCGGGGCGAGTGCAGCCGAGATTGTAGGTCTTGCCACCTATGTTCAAGCTATGGTCCAATCTCACTTTGGCATTATTCTTCGGCCAGAACCTAACCTCATTGGAGTGGAGATATAACCATGGCTGGTGACCGTTATGCAAACGTCGACGCATATTTTGATGCTCAAGGTGAACCCAAAGCCACGACCCTTCGAGCAATTTATGCGGCGATTACGAAGGCCTACCCAGAGGCAGTTATCAAGTTGGCGTGGAATGTGCCACAGGTACAGATCGACGGGAAATATGTTTTTGGAGCGGATGCGGCCAAAAACCATATCTCTGTTTCTCCCTGGAGTGATGCTGTGATGGCAGATTTTGATTCCCGCCTCACTGCCTACACCCGCACCAAAGGACTTTTTCGAGTACCCGTTGATTGGGATGTCGATACAGAACTGATTACAGACTTGGTCGCAGCACGGGTAGCTGAATTAGGGCTTTCGAGCTAAATGTTGACCCTTTTTGGGCATCTCCTCCCACAGCTTGTGGGAATTATCATCGCGCCCACTTCCGTCATTGTGGCGATTGTGATGCTTTCGACCAAACGGGGTATTCCCAACACCTTGTATATGTTGGCCGGGGGATTCACCTCGTTCATGGCAGTGGGATACTTTTCTCATTTTC
>JBIIGO010000133.1:0-4044 GCA_044236405.1 Aurantimicrobium sp. | reverse complement strand
TTGAACCATTAAACAAGACTATTTTATCGGGATAGTGGTCGCTTAATAAGTTAAATAGGTAGTTTTGAGTTCTTGTTGATTCCGTAAAAATGATTGCCTTTTGATTGGCTTGCTTATCCATTTTAACAAAGCCTTCTTTCAAGGCTGTTAAAAGTTTATCACCTTTGGTATTGTGTTTAATAGATTCGGCTAAGTCTCGATATTTTTCTAGTTCAATTATTTCTTTCTGTACGGATTCAAAATCCAGTTCAGTTATCTTTTTATCTTCTGTGTTCTCTTCTTCGTCCCATTCTTCTGATTGCTCTTCAAACAACTCATAGTCTTCTGAAATGTCTTCGGAAATACTTACAGATTCATTGTCTTTAATTACCTGATTTAGTTTTTTAATCAAGCTATTTAATGTACCTGCAATGGCGAATGATGATGAAGCCAAAAGCTTACGCAAAATCAAAGTCATCAGATGCCTTTGTCCGGCTGGCAAGGCATAGAGCAATTCTCTTTGCAAATAATCGCTTACATCTTCATACAGTTTTTGTTCATCATCTGATGGTTCAAACTTAATTGTAAGCGGAATTCTGTTAGTATAGCGAATGTATTCCTGAACCTGTCTGCGGAGGTTACGGATACAAACCGACTTTAATCGATCTCTTAAGTCTTGATAATTTTCTCCATCAACTGTTCTCAGGAATTGGCTTCTAAAACTTTTGATGTCGCCAAAAGTATGTTCGTCAATAATGCTGACTAACCCATATAATTCAAGTAATGAATTTTGAAGCGGTGTTGCTGTAAGTAGCGCTTTTCTTGAATGTGACAAAGCTTCTTTAATGGCATTTCCAATTTTATTAGTTGGTTTATAGACATTGCGTAAGCGATGCGCTTCATCAATTACAGCCAAATCCCAAGAAACCAATTGCATTAAATCTGCTTTTGCTCTAGCAAATTGGTAAGAACAGATCACTATTTTGTCTTGCTCAAATGGGTTTTTGTTTCCCGATTTTTTGAAGTCTTTAAAATTCTTATTTTCTAAAATGGTGGATTCAAGAAAGAATTTATCCAATAATTCCTGACTCCATTGTTTTCTTAAATTGGCAGGGCAAATGATTAATAGTTTTTTTCTACGTTCAGCCCATAGTTGAGAAAGTAAAATTCCTGCTTCAATTGTTTTGCCTAACCCAACTTCGTCTGCAAGTATTGCGCCTTTAGAAAGTGGCGATTTAAAAGCAAAAAGAGCTGCTTCCACTTGGTGTGGATTCAAATCAACCTGAGCATCCATTAAAGCCACGTTAAACTTTTCGCTACTTCCCGAAGGAAAGCGTCTAGTTAGTTCATAAGCAATATACTTTGCCTGATATGGAGTTAATTCGTTCATTTCTCTTTTACTTAATTTAAAGCCATTTTCAATGCTCGCACTGAATACTTTCCATTTTCAACTAATTGCAAAACTTTGTCAGTTAGCTAAATTGGCAACCATTCATTTTCAGTAGCATTATAAAGTTTAGATAGCTTTTTTAAATGAGATCTATGCGATCCCAACCTGTTTTGATTTTTCGGGCAGAAACAAAAATATTCAATGCAGCAAAGTGCTTCGCCAATACATCGTTTACGAAGTTTTCCTCCGAACTCCCTTCAACTATTATATGTAAATTCTTCATGGCCGTCCTCCAATTATGTTTTTCTCCCAAATTTGCCCAGTAGAAAACTCTTCTAAATAGGCTTGTAAGTGCTCTGTGTCGGGACGGTGATACATTGAATTTCTGCCTTTTCGATCTATAACCACCAAATCATCCAATTCAAAATTATTGACCAAACTAATGGATTGTGTAGCAACAAATACCTGACAATGTGAAGAGGCGGCTTTTATCAATCCTGCTACGGCATCAATGGCACTTGGATGCAAGCCCAATTCGGGTTCATCTAAAAACAACACTGCGGGTAAGTCTTTTGGGTTTTGACCTAATAAACTGATTAAAGCAATGGTGCGCAGCATGCCATCGGATGCTTGTCCTGCATTGAACTCTTTGGTTGTGCCTTTTTCTTTCCAACGCAAAAGAATTTGACCAAACTCTGGATACAACACAAAATCATCAAAGAAGGGCAGTACCAATCTTAGGTATTTTACAATGCGCAGGTAATATGGCTTTTCCGATTCTTGTATTCTAAATAAAAAACTTGCCAAATTTTCACCGTTTTGTTTTAACCATCGCCCATCTGCTTGCGACCATTTCAAACGCATAGGTGCTGTATCGCTGGTATTGTGAAATTGATATACAATTAATTTTCTAAGTAAATTTAAAATTGCTTTTGCCGAATCATTTGTTACCTCGGGGAGTTTGGCTTCTTCATGACCAGCACCACAACTTGTCCATTCTCGTTTCCCTTCCATTCTTTTATCTGAATAGCGATACTTTTCTTCTTTGAAAACCAATTTATCAGGCTTAGCAAACATCAGGCTGAATTGATACTCATTAAATCCTGTATTGGTTTCCAGTTCTATATAAGCATCAATACTTTTGGTTACATCTACACCGTCATGCAAAATGTCGTTTGCTCCACCCAAATAAGCCACATGCTCTTGCAGTTTGCCATCAGAATTGAGCATCCAACTCAGGAACTTGAAGAAGGAAATGAAATTACTTTTTCCTGCACCATTGGGGCCAATCAAAATATTGATGGGCCTTGGCTCAAAGTTTTCAATCGCCTTTATCGTTTTATATCCTTTTATGGTAAAGGATTTTAGTTTTATATCTGACATGTCTTTATTTTTTAATTCTGTTCAAACATTCTCTTCCCAAACTCCTCCTATATCAACACCACCTTCCAGCGTTCATCGCCTGTTTTTAGGTTTTCTACATTGTTGTTGCCATTTACGTAGCCCCTATTGCCTCCCGTAATTCCTTTAGTTTTCGCTAGAAAAAATACCCATAAATGCTATTGACGCTTTGCGGGACTTGAGCAATCTTGGGAACACGCCGCAAATTTAATATTATTATTAGATATGGAGCGCATCCGCTACACTGATTATCCGATGCACAGGATTTTTGGGGATTAATCGTGCGCTATCTCCTCGATTTTTACCATTATTCCATTTTTGTATTAATCCAACAAATACCCATCTAGTTTCTCCTACGGATGGGAAAGAATATTTCTCCAAGTATTTTAATCCCGTAAAGAGCCGTCAATAGTTGTAAACGCGGATTATACTGACTCGGGTACTTAATTGGCATTTTCAACGGCAGTTCTAAAAAAACAGGACATCGGCTGCGCAGATAGGGTGTTGATGAATGCTAAAAGAATAATTGCAAAGGCTACATTTCCTATATGATATTTTTAAAAAATTAATATTTTAGATAAAAATATTAATTTCCCACGTGCATTATTCCACCCAAAACACTTTTGAAGTGGACTTACCATCTGTTAATACCACAGAAAGCATATAAGTACCCGCACTACAATGCTCCAATGAAATAGTGAGTAAATTACTATTCCCCTTACCATCTAGTACTAAACGTCCAGTCAAGTCAAAAATCTTCCAATTATGGATCGACTCATTCCCTACGGAGACATTAATTTTATCTTTGGCAGGACTGGGATAAACCACCAATTCAATATCATTCCCGTATAATTCCTTTGTACTTGTTGGATCATCAATTCCAAGCGTATCACATACACTATTAGGTAGGTCATATAAACCAAAATTAGGGAGATTCGGCATTGATCTCACCTGTTTTACGGGTAATTTTAATCCTTGAAATACAAACTGCCCTTGTCCGGCTGCGTCCTGTACTACAGCATTCATATAAGAGGAACGGCTAATTTGGCTGATATATAATTTTCCGTCGGGTGCGTATTGCATTTCCCCTAATGTAGTACCCCAACTAGCGTAATCATTTACATAGATCAGTGTATCCCATTTTGGCAGAGACTGATTCAGATCAATATGATAGCAAGTGGTTTGAGAATTTACGAATAGTGCATTGCTTTTATTAGAGAAAGATATTCCGCCGCCACGGGGCAATGGCGCGGGAGGTGACAAAAATGTGGTAT
>JBIIGO010000042.1:0-9398 GCA_044236405.1 Aurantimicrobium sp. | reverse complement strand
GCCCTTTACCGAGGGAAGATACTACGCCCCCGGTGACAAAAATATGCTTGGTTACGTCTGATCCCGAAGTGTTCGCCACGGGGTTTGAGTCTATCAGCGCTGGCTTGCTAACTGAATCAACTCGCGGGCGTGTGCAAGTCCACTTTCTGAATCGGGAAGCCCGGAGAGCAACCTGGCCATTTCTGCCACACGATCTTCTCCAGATAGAACCTGAACGCTACTTTCAGTCACATCTCCGGAGGTGTCTTTGACCACACGCAAGTGATTAGTAGCGAAAGCTGCCACCTGGGCAAGGTGTGTCACCACAATGACTTGGGACTCCTCGGCAAGCTTGGCTAAGCGTTTACCAATCTCAATTGCTGCTGCACCACCTACACCTGAATCAACTTCATCAAAGACGTATGTGGGGACAGAATCATTGGCTGCAATAACAACTTCCAGAGCAAGCATTATCCGGGAGAGCTCACCACCTGACGCACTTTTGGCTATCGGTCGAGGCTCGCTGCCAGGGTGAGGTTTGAGCATGAGCTCAACTGTGTCAAAGCCGCTGAGGGTGGGTTCATCAGAGGCTTCAACCCGCACGAACAATTGAGCTGTCGGCATTGCTAGTGCGGCAAGCTCAGCAGTCACTGCGATTTCTAAGTCACGGGCAGCGTTGGTGCGTAAACGATGCAGTTCCTTGGCGCCTCTCAGGACGAGATCATGATCGGCTTCGAGTTCCCGCTCAAGTTCTTCGATACGCGAATCATCACTATCTAGCTCACCGAGACGGCCTAAGGCACTGCCTTCATAGGCAATCACCTCGTCAAGGGTTGCCCCATATTTGCGCATCAGTGAGGTGAGCTCAGCACGACGGGCCTGAATGACATCAAGATCACGTTCCCCATCACCTTCAAGATTGGCTAGGTGAGATGAGAGGCGACCTGCCGCCTCATGAACACTGATAGAAAGCTGGGTGAGTGTCTCAGATATTTCTGCAAGGACAGGATCTAGACCGGCAACTTTTTCAACTGTGCGCTTAGCAATATCAACACGGGCCACAGCATCCATGTCATCCTCATCCGAAGACAACGCATTCCTGGCTGCAGCGGTGGCAAACCTGAGCTCTTCGGTGTGAGTCAGACGCTCAGCAAGTGCTGCTAGTTCAGCATCTTCCCCAGGTTGTGGCGCAATGGCCTGGATTTCAGTGACCGCTATACGTAATTCTTCCGCTTCGCGTTCACGGGTTGCTTTCGCTGTGCGAATCTGTTCGAGCTCCGCTAGGTTTGTTCGCCATCTTTTATAGGCGTGCGCATATTCCTCGGCGACTTCAGCAAATGATTTACCTGCAAAACGATCCAGTGCATCCCGCTGTGCTATGAGAGATTTCAAACGCACCTGATCGGACTGACCATGGACCGCAACAAGGATTTCTCCGAGCTCAGATAACACTGACGCAGGGGTACTGCGACCTCCGACAACAGCGCGCGAGCGACCTTCATGAGAAACGGAGCGCCCTAAAAGCAACTCGTTGCCTTCTATTACTCCCCCGGCATTTGTCACGGTTTCAGCAATAGATTCTGGTGCACTGAGCAGCCAGCGCCCTTCAACCCAACAGCCCTCAGAGCCCAATCGGACTGTGCCTGAATCTGCACGTTCTCCGCGAAGTAGACCAAGAGCAGTGACCACCATGGTTTTACCAGCACCGGTTTCACCGGTAATCGCGGTAAACCCAGGGCCTAAAGGCAGCGTGGCCTCGGAGATGACTCCTAGATCACGGATACGTATTTCTTCAATCACTGCTGCGGACCTCGCCAGCCGGTAACCGGCAGATCAAACTTGGACACTAAACGATCAGTGAAAGGTTCAGAATGCAACCGCGCCAAGAGAACTGGGGTGTCAGATTTTCTAACAACGACTCTGGCCCCTGGAGGCAATGTTCTGGTTCGGCGACCATCACACCACAGAACACCGTGCCCGCTACGCCGCTCCAAAATTTCAACCGCGAAAACCGACTCTGGGCCCACAACGAGAGGCCTCGCAAATAACGCATGAGCAGCCATAGGGACAAGAACCATGGCATCAACCGTCGGCCAAACAATGGGGCCCCCGGCAGAGAATGAATAGGCTGTTGACCCGGTGGGAGTGCTCATCAGGACACCATCGCACCCAAAGGACGATAAAGGACGCTTATCTACTTCGATAACAACTTCTAGCATGCGTTCACGACTGGCTTTTTCTACGGTCACTTCGTTGAGAGCCCAGCTTTCGAACACCACATCGGCGCCCACTTTGACGCGAACAGATAACGTACTGCGCTGCTCAACGATAAATTTCTTTGCCAAAACTTGGGTGACAGTATCGCCGATACTGTCACGTTCTGTTTCTGCAAGAAACCCGACGTGACCAAGATTGACACCAATGAGGGGAACAGAGGCGCCTCGAAGCAGTTCGGCAGCGCGCAAAATTGTGCCATCACCGCCGACCACAATGGCACATTCAATCTGTGACATCGGGACATCTTTGTCCAACACAGGAAGGTCGGTTAGCTCAGAATTTGCATGAATGATGGGAGAACGTTCAACATCTCTCAATACGGGTGTTGCGCCCTGGGAAAGTATCTGTTGGCACACCTCGACCGCGGCTTCTAGGGTTGCCTGATGCGCAGCATGGGAGACGACAAGGATGTAGCGTGTGCTCATGATCCTGCTCCCAACGTGAGTGAATGAACGTGCTGTGACCATTCTGACGGATTTTTACCCCCGGACGCACGCAGCCAAAGAACATACTCTTTATTTCCGGCCCCTCCCAAGATTGGGGAGGGCAAGATGCCACAGGTCAACAGCCCCACATCAAAGGCAGCCCATAGGACCTGATTAATGGCATCTTCACGCAATGCTGGGTTGGTAACAATGCCTTCTTTGACTCCTGTACGCCCTACTTCAAACTGAGGCTTTACCAATAAGACAAAATCGGCATTCTCTCTCGCACACTGCTGAAGAGCACTCAACACATGCGTCAACGAAATAAAGGACAGATCCGCCACAACAATGTCAGCCTGAAATGGCTTCCCCACCAGGTTGGCAAGATTTTCAGCCGTCAAGTTTTTCGCGTTCACACCCTCAATAACGATGACTTTCTCATCGGAGCGAATTCGGGGTGAAATCTGGTTATGCCCTACATCTAAGGCAACAACTTCGCTTGCTCCACGCTCGAGTAAAACTTGAGTAAATCCCCCGGTCGAAGCTCCGACATCTAAGGCCATTAGACCCTGAACATCAATCCCAAATCCGTCTAATCCGGCAATGAGCTTATGAGCAGCGCGGGAAACATAGTGATCAAGATGATCAACGGTGACCTCATCAGCGTCGCTCACCGGAGTTGCAGCTTTGATGACGACCTTTCCGCCAATGCGCACAACACCTTGCGAAATAAGACCTGCAGCATGTGTGCGGGAGCGAGCAAGGCCCCGCTGAGCTAACGCAGCATCAAGGCGTTGATTAGTCACGTTGAGAAGAGTCTGCATCCTCCAGCTGAACACGCAACTGGTCATAAAGCTTGGCGTAGCCCTCTGCTCGGACATCCAAGGGTTGTTCTTCGACAACAGAGAGCGCTGTGACAAGTTCAGGGCTCTCGCCGGGGATGTTTTCAGAAGACATGTATCCAGATTACCTCAGCATGGAAGCTGTGCAGATGTCATCAGCGGCTGAGGTGACGCTCATCTACTCCGTCATAGAGGGAAAGTGGTCTAATCAGCGCATTGTCATTGAGCTGTTCCATAATGTGTGCGGTCCACCCGGTAATACGAGCTGCCACAAATATCGGCGTAAAGGTCACTGTGTCAAAACCCATCAAGTGATAGGCCGGTCCAGAGGGGTAATCCAAATTCGGCATAATCGCTTTGCGAGAAACCATAGCCGTTTCCAAACCTTCGTAGAGATCTAACACATCTGGACGGTTGTAGTACTCAATCAACTCAACCATTGATGCACGCATGGTGGGAACACGAGAATCCCCATTCTTATAAACACGGTGACCAAATCCCATAATTTTGCGTTTCTGGGCAAGGGCATCTTCCAGCCAAGCTTCTGCTCGTTCATGAGCGTTGGGCCCGAATCCAATTTCGTTAAAGATATGAAGCACAGCTTCATTAGCTCCCCCATGTAAGGAACCTTTAAGAGCGCCAATAGCCCCGGTGACTGCAGAGTAGAGGTCAGAAAGCGTCGAGGTAATCACCCGAGCTGTAAAGGTGGAGGCGTTAAACGAGTGTTCTGCGTAGAGAATCAAAGAGACTCGAAATGCATTAACAACGACACCATCGGGCACTTCGCCAAAGGTCATCCAGAGGAAGTTCGCTGAATAATCAAGGTCATCGCGCGCAGCAATCACATCTTCGCCTCGCCTGCGACGTTGATCGTAGGCAACGATGGCGGGAAGTTTGGCAAACAAAGTGATGCTTTTCGCAAGGTTAGATTCGGAGCTGGAATCATCCGCGTGAGGATCAGAAGCACCAATCACACTGACGGCGGTGCGCAACACATCCATAGGGTGAGCGGTCAACGGTAACTCATCAATCACACGTTTAACATGTGGGTCTAGTTGTCGTTGGGAGCGTTCCTGCTGTTCAAACTCAGCACGTTGGTCCGGGGTAGGAAGCTCTCCGTGCCACAACAGCCACGCAACGTCTTCAAAGCTGCACCGGGCAGCTAGTTCTTGAACCGGGTATCCCCGATACATCAAGGAGTTTGATTCGGGATTGACTTTGGAAATCGATGTGGTGTCAACCACAACACCGGCAAGGCCTTTATAGATCTGTGGTGATTCGCTCATTCTTTAGGAACCTTCGTGTTTTGTGTGTGTGCTGATATCAAAGTTAAAAATGCCGTCATCAAAACTGTTGTAGGCCTTATAGTCGATAGTTTCATAGAGTTCTGCCCGGGTTTGCATGTCAGGGACAACATGTGCCAACGTTCCGTTTTCTCGGAGGGAATCGAGTCCTCTCATGGCAGCACCCATTGCTAAGCGCAAGAGGGAAACTGGATAGATCACGATGTTGATTCCGATATCTGCTAATTGCTGGGTGGTAAAGAGTTCGCTTTTGCCGAACTCTGTCATGTTCGCCAGGACAGGGACATCGAGTGCTTCACGCATCTGGGCAAATTCACCCAGGTCTTTCATGGCCTCAGGGAAAATGGCATCTGCCCCGGCATCCACCAGCATTTTGGCTCTCTCTATAGCTGCCGGAAGACCCTCGACAGCACGAATATCTGTTCTGGCCATAATCACCAGATTCGAATCGCGCCTGGCATTAACAGCCGCCTTGATTCGCTTGGTCGCAGTGTCAGCGTCGACGACTGCTTTGCCATCTAGATGACCGCATCTTTTGGGATTGACTTGATCCTCGATATGGAGTCCAGCAACTCCGGCATCTTCTAATGCCTGGACGGTGCGAGCAACATTCATCGGTTCCCCAAAACCGGTGTCCGCATCAATAAGTGAGGGCAAATCTGTCAACCGCGCAATCTGGTTTCCTCGAGCGGCAACCTCCGTCAAGGTAGTCAACCCAATATCAGGTAGTCCCAAATCAGCAGCAATCACAGCTCCTGAAATATAGACACCATCAAATCCTTTGTCCTGAATCAGCTTCGCCGACAACGGATTGAAGGCACCAGGAAACTGCATCAGTTTCCCCGATGCCAGCATCTGACGAAAAGCAATCCTTTTCTCAGCTGGGCTGGTTGCCGAATACAACATTAGAAGAGGCCTTTGGGGAGTGGCACCGAGGCCAGGATTCCCGGAGCTGCTGTGACGGTCAGGCCGCCCATCTCATTCGCTGTGAGTTCAGGCAGTCGTTGCACGAGAGCAAGGAAACGTTCGATTTCTTCAGGTTCCACGACACCTTCTGCAAGGGTGCGGAATTTGGCAATGAATTGCTCGCGAGCAAAAGGCCTGGCACCTAACGGGTGAGCATCGGCCACAGCAAGCTCATCCACAATCACCGTTCCATCGGTGAGAGTAATTTCCACCCGACCGCCAAAAGCCTTAACTGCGGGATCTTCGGAGTGATATCGACGGGTCCACTCAGCATCTTCGAGGGTGCTGGTTTTATTCCACAATGCGATGGTGTCTGGACGTGCAGCACGCTGCGGGGTGTAGCTGTCAACATGGTGCCAGCTACCATCTTGCAGGGCGACCGTGAAGATATAGGGAATCGAGTGGTCGAGTGTTTCCCTGCTCGCTGTAGGGTCATACTTTTGAGGGTCGTTGGCACCTGACCCAATTACATAATGGGTGTGGTGCGAGGTGTGGATCACAATAGATGCCACGTTGGCAGGATCTGTTACCGCAGGGTGTTCGTGGTTGATCTTTCGTGCAAGGTCAATGAGGGCTTGTGCTTGATATTCGGCAGAGTGCTCTTTGGTATAGGTATCTAAAATGGCCCGTTTGGCTTCGCCTTTTTCTGGCAAAGGAACCTCGTAGGCTGCCGTGGGCCCATCAAGCATCCATGCAATGACACCATCTTCGCCCTCATAAATGGGCGTGGGGCTGGTTTCTCCACGCATGGCGCGGTCGACGGCCTCGACCGCCATCTTCCCAGCAAAAGCTGGAGCGTGAGCTTTCCAGGTCGAAATCTCTCCCTTACGGGACTGACGGGTTGCCGTGGTGGTGTGGAGTGCTTGACCGATGGCTTGATAGATGGTCTCGGTGGACAGCCCCAACATGGTTCCGATTCCAGCGGCAGCGGAGGGGCCTAAGTGAGCAACGTGATCAATCTTGTGTTTGTGGAGACATATTGCTTTTACGAGATCTACTTGAATCTCATACCCAGTAGCAATACCGCGAACAAGGTCTTCTCCGGAGACGCCCACATGCTGAGCCACAGCCAAGATAGGTGGAATATTGTCCCCTGGGTGGGAGTAATCCGCGGCCAAAAAGGTGTCGTGGTAGTCCAGTTCTCGAACTGCTACTCCGTTAGCCCAGGCTGCCCACTCTGGTGACACCCGAAGATCTTGCGGTTCACCAAAAATGTTTGCACCCTGTCCGCCGGAGGAAACTCGATGCGAGAGTGCTTGTGATCGGGCAGAGACAACAGGTTTACGAGTGAGTGATGCCACTGCCACAGCAGCGTTATCGATAATGCGGTTGATGACCATGTCGTTGACTTCTGCAGTAACAGCAACAGGATCGGTTGCGACCTCAGCAATTTTCCATGCCAACTGGTCTTCCCGGCGTAATGTTTCTTCGCTTTTATAGACGCGAACGGGGTGCAGCTTCATGGGTTTCCTTTCGTGGCCTTGTAACTTAAGCCACATTCATGTGAGAGGGACTACCCGCGACAGAAGCACGTATGTAGGTCAAACTTTTGTGCAGGTGCACATGCGTGGCATGAGCAGCTAATTCGGCATCGCCGTCAATGATGGCTTGAATAATGAGAAGTGTTTCTGCCGCACTTTCTCGAAGTCGCTCAGGATTGCCACGAGCAATCCTACGAATGCGAGAAAAGTGAACACGTGAACTATCCAAAGCAGCAACAAGGAAAGCATTACCTACAGCAACATCAATCGCATGATCAAATTCATTGTTGAGCTCGTAATACTGGCGGATACCCATGTCACCAGAATCGATCAGCTCCGCTGCACGGGAAAACTTTTCGGCCAGACTCATAAATACCGTAGGGTCCCTGCGATACGCAGTCAGACGAGCTGCTTGTTCTTCCAGTGCTTCTCGAACTTCGTAGAGCTCTGAGATGTTATCCAGAGACATTTCTGTCACCACTACCCCGCGGCCAGGAGCAGACTCAACCAAACCGTCGGCCATTAACCGAGAAAGCGCTTCGCGTAAAGGTGTCCTAGAAACTCCGAGGCGTTGTGACTGTTCCACTTCAGCCAAGAGTGTTCCCGGCGCTAAATCACCTTCGACGATGTCGTGAAAAAGCAAGGAATACGCCTTATCGCTCGCTCTCATCAGGTCTCCTGTGGTTCGGATGTTTTCCTCATTGTATACAGAGAAGGCACAAAATGTATACATGAATAATACAAATGACCTTCTGGGACGAGAATTTACAAGATTTCTCTAGTTCTTGTATACACAGTATTTAGTCTCATGCTTCTATCAAGAAACCCAGGCGCGATCAACAAACATCAATTCAATAAGTCCTAATCGCTTGCCCCCATTCGGCTGGGAACAATTTCTATGAATACAGTTCGGCAGGAACTCGGAAGCCAAAGATGGCTAATCCGCTGTCCCAAATAACCTGACAGGCAGCTCTCAGCAGATCTAGATGATTTTTCCCGCGAGAAACAATAACAAGATTCATGCCGTCTTTGCGAACACGAGCACCCCGAACCTCGACAGAGCCATCAGAGTGTGTTGTGATCATCGGGTAAGGCCGATCTAGCTCTCGTAAATCACCCAAGATAAAGTCCGGGCGAGACCCTTCCGGAGCAGCAAGCAATTGTTTTGCTTGGTCAATTCCAGTCAGCACGAGTGCTGTTTTCATTCCAGCCTTATTTCCCCCTGAAATATCGGTATCAAGTCGATCGCCGATGAATAAGGCCTGTTCTGGATGTTCCGCGGTGGAAAACCGTCGCGCGGCTTCCTGAAATATTGGTAATTCTGGTTTTCCTGCCACCACAGGAAGGCGGCCGACGGCGGTGTGAACCGCAGAAACGAGAGTTCCATTTCCAGGGGCGACACCTCGCTCTACAGGAATTGTCCAGTCCATGTTTGTGGCAATCCACGGAATTCCGTCACCGTGAGAGCCTGAGAGCGTTCCCCCAAATGCATCTGCACTGGGACGGGCATTCAGCGCAAACGCAGCCTCAGCAAGGTTTTTCCATCCCAAATCTGGAGAGAATCCTTGAATGACAGCCGCAGGGTTATCTTCTGCGGAAAAAGTGACACGGTAACCGTGCTTTTCACACTCACTGATGAGGCCGTCTCCCCCGATCACCAAGATGGTTGCCCCCTCTGGAACAAGATCTGCTAGCAGGGGCATCGCTGCCTGAGGAGATGTGACAATATCCTCGGTAGTGGTCGATAGCCCTAAATCATTGAGGTGCTCAGAAACAGAGGCGGCCGTGCGGGAAGCATTATTAGTGATGTAACCCACGCGATGGGTGAGGGAAACTTTGTTCAACGACTCGACTGCATGCGCAATAGCTCCCGCTCCGGCATACACAACACCATCTAAATCAGCGAGGACAACCTCGACTGATTCCAGGGGTGTCGCCCCTTGTGAAGCACGTGAAAACAACCCCATGTGACTACGCCTTGTCCTCGGCATCAAGATTAGCGGTCTCTTCGAGAACCTGCCGAACATCATCTTCGAGCACGTCAGAGAGATCAATTGCGCCAGCATTGAGATCCTCTACGTCATCGTCCACTCCCTCTTCGACAACAATCATGTCATCTTCAGA
>JBIIGO010000041.1:0-9450 GCA_044236405.1 Aurantimicrobium sp. | reverse complement strand
ATTGCACGAAAAGTACTTCGGTCAATGGTGGGCCACCTCATTGTTGATGCCACTGATGCCAAATTAGGCGCTGCCATCGCCAAGTTACGCAAACCAGGGATTCGCTTAAACGTCAATCTTTTGGGAGAAGCTGTGCTGGGCGAAAAAGAAGCTGCCCGCAGACTCGAGGGAACACGAGCGCTTCTGGCTCGTGACGATATTGATTATGTGTCTATCAAAGTGTCCTCAACGGTTGCACCACACTCTGCGTGGGCATTCGAACAAGACGTTGAGCATGTCGTAGACAGACTGCTCCCGCTGTTTCACCTTGCTGCAGCAAGCCCCACGCCTAAGTTCATCAACTTAGATATGGAAGAGTTCAAAGATCTCGATATCACCATCGAGGTCTTTACCCGCATTCTTGATCGTCCTGAACTTCTCAATCTCGAGGCAGGCATTGTTCTCCAGGCATATCTGCCCGATGCGTTAGCTGCCATGATTCGTCTCCAAGAGTGGTCTGCTGCCCGCCGCGCCCGCGGCGGTGCAGGAATCAAGGTGCGTGTTGTGAAGGGTGCGAATTTGCCCATGGAACGCGTCGAAGCAGCGTTGCATGATTGGCCACTAGCTACCTGGCACACCAAACAAGACAGTGACACCAACTACAAGCGCGTTATCAATTACGCCTTAGATCCGCAGCGTATTCAGAACATCCGGATCGGTGTTGCCGGACATAACCTCTTCGATGTTGCCTATGCCTGGTTGATTGCCCAAGACCGGGGCGTGACCGAAGGCATTGAATTCGAAATGCTTCTGGGAATGGCCCAAGGCCAAGCAGAAGCTGTTAAGAATGAGGTCGGAAGCCTTTTGTTGTATACCCCCGTGGTTCATCCTGCCGAATTCGATGTCGCTATTGCGTATTTGATTCGCCGGCTTGAGGAAGGCGCTAGCCAAGATAACTTCATGTCGGCCGTCTTTGAACTCTCAGAAAATGAAGCCCTCTTTGATCGGGAACAAACCCGTTTTCTCAACTCCGTTAACGAACTAGACGAGAGCATCCCTGGCTCTCACCGCGTGCAAGATCGCACACATCCTGCTCCAGCGATGCCAACGGATTCATTCCGCAACACAGCAGATACTGACCCCGCTATTGCTTCGAACAGGGCATGGGGAGATGGGATCATTTCTCGCATTCCCACTTCTACCCTCGGCAACGAGACCGTCGCGAAGCACAGTATTTCGACACAGACTCAACTCGAAGACATCATTGCCCGGGCAACAGCACCTGACAATTCTTGGCGGGCACTGTCCGCGTCGCAGCGTGCTGAGATTTTGCATCGTGCGGGAGAAATCCTGGAATCACGCCGTGCTGATCTGATTGAAGTAGCTGCCAGTGAAACAGGAAAAACAATCGACCAGGCAGATCCTGAAATCAGTGAAGCAATTGACTTTGCTCACTACTACGCAGAGCAGGCAAAAAAGCTCGATCACATTCCAGGTGCTGACTTTATTCCGGCTGAGCTGACAGTCGTGACACCACCATGGAACTTCCCTGTTGCTATTCCTGCTGGCTCCACCTTGGCAGCTCTTGCTGCAGGCTCAGCTGTCATCATCAAGCCTGCACGTCAGGCTCAACGTTGTGGTGCGGTCATGGTTGAAGCTCTCTGGGAGGCAGGAGTTCCACAGGATGGTTTGCAACTGGTAAATATGTCTGAGCGAAGCCTGGGTAGTGCTCTCGTTTCTGACCCCCGGGTTGATCGGGTGATTTTGACCGGTGGCTATGAAACAGCTCAGCTGTTTCGTTCTCTGCGTCATGACCTTCCTTTGTTGGCTGAAACCAGCGGGAAAAACGCCATTATTGTCACCCCCAGTGCGGACTTGGATCTGGCGGCAAAAGATGTCATTTCATCAGCATTTGGCCATGCCGGACAAAAATGTTCTGCCGCATCGTTAGTGATCTTGGTGGGCTCTGTTGCCACCTCCGATCGATTTAGGAACCAACTCATTGATGGGGTGTCGTCTTTGTCTGTCGGCTACCCGTCCGACCCCACAACGCAAATGGGCCCGATTATCGAGGCAGCTTCCGGCAAACTTCTTTCCGCACTAACCTCCGTGGAAAAGGGCCAATCATGGCTTGTCGAGCCTCAGCGTTTGGATGAAACAGGTGCACTCTGGTCGCCAGGAGTTCGAAGTGGTGTTAAAGCGGGAAGTGAGTATCACCTCACTGAATACTTTGGACCGGTACTGGGAATCATGACGGCGCGGACCTTGGAGGAGGCCATAGACATGGTCAACGCCATCGACTACGGCCTGACCTCAGGCATCCATTCCTTGGATGCTGAGGAGGTCGGGTTATGGCTCGAGAATATTCAAGCCGGAAACCTTTACGTCAACCGTGGAACAACCGGTGCAATTGTGCAACGCCAACCCTTTGGTGGATGGAAAAAGTCTGCTGTAGGGCCTGGCACCAAAGCAGGTGGCCCTAACTACCTCATGGGACTTGGGTCCTGGAAAACATCCACTACCGCAGAGTCAGGCCTGGAACCCTCTTCAATTCAAGTGCGTGACCTTCTCTCTCACCTCGGAACATCTTCAGAACTTACTCGTGATGACCTGACGTGGCTCGAGCACAGTTCACGTCTAGACGAGCTCGTCTGGACAGAAGAATTTGGACAAGCACGTGATGTGTCAGAGCTCGGCGTTGAACGCAATATTTTGCGCTACAGCCCTGTTCCTGTTCAGATCAGACTGTGTGAGAACGGTTCGGTAATAGAGGCTCTCCGCGTTGTTCTGGCAGGACTGCGTTCAGGTTCAGACATGTCCATTTCTGTTCCTGATGCGGTTTCTCCTGAGCTTCTCTCCACACTTCGCGCTGCAGGAATGTCTGTCCGTGTTGACTCGGATCAGAGCTGGCTCGATCAACTCTCTGGTGCCGGTGATGCCCTCACTAATGCCAGGATTCGCCTTATTGGGGCGCCTGCATCTGTCGTGACTGCAACCACGGACGGCCGACCTGATGTGGCTGTGTATGACGGAGACGTCGTGCTTGCCGGACGGGTTGAACTGTTGCCGTTTGTGCGTGAGCAGGCAGTGAGCATCACTGCCCACCGTTTTGGAACACCCAACCACCTCAGCGACACCCTCATCTAGGGAGCCAGGTAATGCCTGAACAGGCATAAATATTCCATAAAGGGCTAAGTTAGTAACGTGACAGGGACACGAGTATTTGTAGCGCGCCTAACCGGCTGCAGCGTTTTTGACCCCGCGGGTGACCGCCTGGGTCGCATTCGTGATGTCTTGGTGGTCTATCGCAAAGATTTAGCTCCCCGGGTTGTTGGACTGTTGGCAGAGATTCCCGGTAAAAGACGTGTCTTTATCTCCATAGGCCGCGTCTCGAGTATCGGCAGTGGCCAAGTCATAACCACCGGACCTATTTCCGATAAAAAGTTTGAAAAGCGTGGCGGTGAAGTTCAGGTTCTTGCTGAATTCTTAGGTCGCAATGTGTCGTTCAATGACGGCTCTGGCGATGCCATCGTGGAAGACGCCGCAATAGAAGAGACAGGTCCAGGCGAGTGGGAAATTTCTCAGCTGTTTGTGCGCCGTCCGCGCCAGAGCGTTGCCCCGTTCTCTAAAGGCCCTACCGCGTTGGTGCCCTGGGCGTTGGTGACCGAAAAGACAAAAACGTCTGGGCCTCAGTCTGCTGAGCAACTTATTGCCTCTTACTCTGAGCTACGTCCTGCCGATTTAGCTACCACCCTTCTTGATTTGCCTCAAGAGCGGATGATTGAGGTTGCCGAAGAGCTGCCCGATGACCGCCTTGCTGATGTTCTCGAAGAGATGGATGAGAGCGACCAGGTTGAGATCATGGCTCAGCTGGATGATGAGCGTGCTGCAGACGTTCTTGATGAGATGCAGCCTGATGATGCCGCTGACCTTATCGCTCAACTTCCCGAAGAGCGTGGTGAGCACCTGCTTGATTTGATGGAACCGGAAGAAGCCGATGATGTTCGCTTGCTTCTGAGCTTTGGTGCCGACACCGCAGGTGGTTTGATGACTCCTGAGCCCATCATTCTTTCCGCGGAGTCTACGGTTGCTGAAGGTCTAGCAATGATTCGCCGTCACGAAACAGCACCTGCGTTAGCAGCGGCTGTGTGCGTGACCCTTCCACCCTATGAAGCTCCAACAGGACGCTTTTTAGGGATGGTGCACTTCCAACGGATGTTGCGTTATCCGCCACATGAGCGTCTAGGAACTCTCATCGACCCCGGATTAGAACCCATCTCTGTGGATACACCTGCTGCGGAAGTCTCCCGCTTCTTAGCTAGCTACAACCTGGTATCAGTCCCCGTCATCGATGCAAACCACCGCCTTGTTGGCGTGGTCACCGTCGATGACGTGATGGATTACCTCTTGCCTGATGACTGGCGAAGTCATGACGATGATGAGCCTGCTGCAAAGCCGGCCCCCCGAGCTCTGAAACGTAAACCAAAGACCCCTGCAAAGAAGTCCCCACCTTCAGGAAGGAGAAGCTGACATGGCACGCACCAGCCGTCACGATGAAAGCTTTGACACTCCTAAAGGCTTTAGCGCACTCAATCCCAGGCCTTCGAGAAGCCGTGATCGTTTTGGGCGGTTCACCGAAGCCATCGCACGAGGCATGGGAACACCCTGGTTTCTTTTAGGGCTCACCATCTTTGTTGCATTGTGGATGATTTTTAATACCTTCGCCCCCGAAGCATGGCGTTTTGATTCTGCAGTAATTGGGTTTACAGCGCTGACCTTGATTTTGTCGATGCAAGCCTCCTACGCAGCACCGATGATTCTGCTTGCGCAGAACCGTCAGGATGACCGCGATCGCGTTCAGTTCGAACAAGATCGTTTGCGGGCTGAACGCAATCTTGCCGACACGGAATACCTTGCCCGGGAAATTGTGGCCCTGCGTTTAGCAATGAAAGACGTGGCGACAAAGGACTTCATCAAGTCTGAACTTCGTGCTTTGCTCGAGGAGATGGACAAGGAAGAGGCGCCAACTGTTGCAGCCCGGAAGAAGCAACCCGCTTCAAAAAAGACTGCGTCGCGCTCAACAACGCGCAGTTCCACCTAGCAATGAGTGTTTCTGAGCTAGAGGATCTCGTTCGACAGGCTGCAGGCTCTGTTACAGACCCTGAACTGCGCAAACCCTTAGGGGAACTCGGCATGATCGGCGATGTTGCGGTGGTGGAAACCGCCGCAACTATCACCGTGAAACTGACCATTGTGGGATGCCCTGCATCAGAGCGCATCTCCTCAGATGTTCTCGCCGCTGTTCTGGGTGTTGACGGTATAGATTCTGCTGAGGTGGTCTTGACCGTGATGACCGAGGAAGAACGCACAGAGCTTCTGGGAAACTTGCGTCCAGGAGGGGCCAAAGTTAATCCGTTTGAGGCTGGTTCTTTGACCCGCGTGATTGCCATCACCAGCGGTAAAGGTGGAGTCGGCAAAAGTAGCGTGACCGCAAACCTCGCTATTGCCTTAACCCAGCAAGGCTACAAAGTCGGCATCCTGGATGCCGATGTGTATGGGTTTTCTATCCCGGCATTGATGGGCTTAGAAAAAGAAGGTATTGCGGAAAAACCTACCCGGATTGACGACATGATTGTGCCCCCGGTGGGTCACGATGTCAAAGTCATCAGCATTGGCATGTTTGTCGAGAATAATCAGGCAGCTGTGGCCTGGCGAGGCCCCATGCTCCAGCGCACCATTACGCAGTTTTTAACCGATGTGTATTTTGGCAACATTGATTTCCTGCTCATAGATCTTCCTCCTGGAACAGGGGACGTGGCCATTACCGTTGGGCAACAACTTCCCCACGCAGAAGTACTGGTTATCACCACCGGGCAGAGCGCCGCCAGCGATGTTGCTGTCCGAGCCGGGGTTCTTGCCCGCCAAACCGGTCAGCAGATCTTGGGTGTTGTTGAAAACATGGGCCCCATGATGTTGCCCGATGGATCACAGCTATCGCTGTTTGGCGAGGGTGGTGCTGACGAGGTTGCCACCAAGCTCAGCATTGCCGCAGAACACCCCGTTGACGTCTTAGCCCGCATCCCTCTGAGCCAAGAGCTTCGAGAAGGTGGGGATGAGGGTATTCCCCTCATGCTTCGCAATCCAGAATCTCCGGCCGCGCTGGCCATTGTGGACCTGGCAACACAGGTTGCCAGAGGTGGCACCAGTAAAGCAGGACTCAACCTTGGGGTGTCTCCTAAGCGTTAGCCGATGTAGCTCATCACGTGCTTGATGCGGGTGTAGTCCTCGAAACCATACATGGAGAGGTCTTTGCCGTAACCAGAGTGCTTGAATCCACCGTGAGGCATTTCCGCAACGATGGGGATGTGAGTATTGATCCACACTGCACCAAAGTCGAGTTTCTTCGCAGCACGCATTGCACGGCCGTGGTTTTGGGTCCACACAGATGAGGCTAAACCATAGTCCACATCGTTGGCCCACATCAGTGCTTGAGCTTCGTCAGTGAATTTCTGCACCGTCATCACAGGACCAAAGATTTCTTTCTGGATGACTTCGTCATCTTGCTTGAGACCAGAAATAATCGTGGCTTGGTGGAAGTATCCTGCACCCTCAACGGCGCTTCCGCCAAGCTCGATAGAGGCATGATCTGGAAGACGCTCAATAAATCCGGTGACCTGAGCAAGTTGGTTGACATTGTTGACCGGACCAAACACGGTGGCTGAATCTAACGGAGAGCCGGTAATGGCATTGGCTTTGGCGTATGACACCAGCTCAGCCATGAATTCGTCATAGATGCCCTCTTGAACAAGTAGACGGGTGGCAGCAGTGCAGTCTTGACCGGCGTTAAAATACGCGGCGCCCACAATACCTTCGACGGCAGAAGGGATATCAGCGTCGTCATACACGATGACGGGTGCTTTCCCACCTAGTTCAAGGTGGACGCGCTTGAGATCTGTCGCGGCAGACTTAGCTACTTCCATACCTGCACGGACTGAACCGGTAATAGAAACCATCTGAGGAATCTTGTTTTCGATCATGGCCCTGCCAGAGTCTCTGGTTCCCATCACGGCGTTGAATACTCCCGCAGGAACAAATTCTGAGACCATCTCTGCCAACAACATCGTTGAAGCTGGAGTGGTGTCTGAAGGCTTGAGCACAATCGTGTTGCCCGCAGCAAGCGCTGGGGCAAACTTCCACACCGCCATATTCAACGGATAGTTCCAGGGAGTTACCTGACCAATAACGCCAATGGGTTCGCGGCGAATCATGGAGGTGTGGTCCTTCATGTATTCGCCGGCTGACTTTCCTTCGAGGTGACGAGCTGCGGTAGCAAAGAAGCGGATTTGGTCGACCGAGGGCATGATCTCGTATTCGACGAGCGTCTCCAGTGGCTTACCGGTGTCGCGAGACTCTACCTCGGCAAATTCATGAGCACGGGCTTCCATGGCATCGGCAATGCGAAATAGCGCCAGAGAGCGTTCGCTGGGTGTGGTCTCTCCCCAGGTGTCAAACGCATTTGCCGCAGCAACATAAGCCTGATTCACATCAGCTTCACTGGAGATGGGGCTGGATGCATAGACCTCTTCGGTGGCGGGATTGATCACATCGAGACGCTCATCCGAGGTGGAGGGGACAAATTTACCGTTTACAAAGTTCTGCAATGCGTGTGTACTCATGGCTCCAGCATAATTCGAAAAGGAGAAGAAAATCTACGGATTTCATTGTTTTTTATGCTGTTTAGTACGGTTTCGCTTGATTTACGGCCAGATTACTGTCAGAATCGAGCGCATGAACTCTAAAACCCGTGCGACGCAACTGGACGATGTTTCCAAAGCCATCATCGAACAGTTGCAAGAAGACGGTCGACGCTCCTATGCCGAAATTGGCAAAGCAGTCGGCTTGTCTGAAGCGGCCGTGCGGCAACGTGTCCAGAAACTGACCGAAACCGGCGTCATGCAGGTTGTGGCCGTTACTGACCCGATGCAATTGGGGTTCTACCGCCAAGCCATGATTGGTTTGCGGTGCTCGGGAGACACTCGCAAGATTGCAGACAAACTCGCCGCTATGACAGCGGTTGACTATGTTGTGCTGACAGCAGGGTCGTTCGACATCATGGCTGAAGTTGTCTGCGAGTCGGATGAAGATCTCATTAATCTTCTCAACGAGCAGATTCGAAAGCTTGAGGGCGTGGTTTCAACCGAAACCTTCGTCTACCTCAGGCTCCATAAACAGTTGTATAACTGGGGAACGCGATAAAAAATGCCGTTATTTACTACACGGACTAAGAAAAAAGCCCATACCGTTACGAAGGCTGCTCCGTCACATGTCACCACGAAAAAGGCTGACACAGCGAAAGAAGCACCTAAGTACAACAACAAGGACCTTCAGAAGAAGGCTAATGACCACTTGTGGATGCACTTCACCCGTCAATCGGTGATGCACGAAAACGGGGTCCCCATCATCGTCAAGGGTGATGGTCACATGATTACCGACATTCAAGGCAAGAGCTACATTGATGGCCTCTCTGGCTTGTTTGTCGTTCAGGCCGGTCACGGACGCAAGCGTTTGGCTCAGGCTGCTGCCAAGCAGGCTGAAGAACTAGCCTTCTTCCCTATCTGGTCCTACGCACACCCTTCTGCCATTGAATTGGCAGACCGCTTAGCAGACTACGCACCTGGAGATCTCAATAAGGTCTTCTTCTCCACCGGTGGTGGTGAAGCAGTAGAAACTGCCTACAAGCTTGCCAAGCAGTACTGGAAGATGGTCGGAAAGCCCACTAAGCACAAGATTATTTCTCGCTCAGTGGCCTACCACGGTACCCCACAGGGTGCACTTTCCATTACCGGTATTCCCGGCATGAAAGCTCCCTTCGAACCACTTGTGCCCAGCACCTTCCGTGTGCCCAACACCAACTTCTACCGCGCCGAACAGCATGGAGATGACCTCTACGCATTCGGACAGTGGGCTGCGAACCGCATTGAAGAAATGATTGAGTTCGAAGGAGCTGACACTGTTGCAGCTGTCTTCCTCGAGCCCGTTCAAAACTCTGGTGGTGCGTTTGCTCCACCTCCGGGATACATGCAACGTGTTCGTGAAATCTGCGACAAGCACGATGTCCTCATGGTCTCAGATGAGGTTATTTGTGCCTTTGGTCGTATCGGAGAAATGTTTGCGTGTAACGCCTATGGCTACGTCCCCGACATGATTACCTGCGCCAAGGGTATGACCAGTGGGTACTCACCTATTGGTGCCACCATCATTTCCGACAAGATCTACGAACCCTTCAGCAAGGGAACCAACTACTTCCCTCACGGCTACACCTTCGCAGGTCACCCTGTCTCAGCAGCCGTGGCGCTGGAAAACTTGGACATCTTCGAAGAAGAGGGTTTGAACGAGAACGTTCGCAGGAACTCACCTTTGTTCCGTGCCGAGCTTGAGAAGTTGTTGGACATTCCTATCGTCGGTGATGTT
>JBIIGO010000001.1:0-30802 GCA_044236405.1 Aurantimicrobium sp. | reverse complement strand
CCTTGGGATACGGCTCAATCAAGCTTTCGGATAACTATTTAGAGAGCTCTGCGCAGATTACGATCGTGGTCGGCCAGGACTATCCAGCAGAATCGTTGCCATAATGGGACATTATTTTTTGACAATCCTGTAGGGAATCGGCTAAAAGCACAGTAGTGTTAGCCCAACGGCACAAGCGATTTGTGTGTGTCGGTTGGGATACTGCAATTGGAGTTACACATGGCCACTGGAACCGTAAAGTGGTTCAACGCTGAAAAAGGATACGGTTTTGTAACCGTAGACGGCGACGAGCAGGACGTATTCGTCCACTACTCCGCTATCGACATGAACGGCTACAAGGTCCTCGAAGAGGGTCAGAAGGTTGTTTTTGAAATCGGTACCGGAAACAAGGGTCCTCAGGCTGAGTCGGTTCGACTAGCCTAAAACCATATTCGGGCACGCCCGAACTAACGCCGCTGGTTCTTAACTAGCGGCGTTAGTCTTTTCCCCGTGAGTACTTCTTCGAAATCTTTGACACGTATTGTTGGTATTGCCGCAGCAGCAGGATTAGCTCTGGGTTTGGCAAGTTGTGCAGGAACCCCCGGCGGGCCCACAACCCCGACGTATAAGTCGACCTACCAAGCACCTGAGCCCACTACTCTCTCTCCGTTGACCGGTGTGACCGTTCCGGCAGGAAGTGTCACCGGACCGGCCATCTCGGTGAAGGTCTGTAACATCTACGCCTGCTACCCCGAAGAGGGATTGAATCAAGCAGATGTGGTCTTTGAACAAGTAACCGAAGGTGGTATCACTCGTTACGTAGCGGTTTACCAATCCACGATTCCAGAAACTGCTGGTCCTGTGCGTTCCTTACGCCCCATGGATGCTGACATCGCAGGTTCCTTTGGCGGAGTCATTGCTTTCTCTGGATATGGAAACCAAGCAATTTATGATCTCGCGGTTTCCGCTGGCCTGCAGCCCGTCATGGAAAACAATCCAGCCATGTTCCGCAACTCCTATAACGTGGCTCCCTATAACTTGATGGTTAATGTTCCATCGTTGGCCGCCGAATTTGCGTCGTTGCCAGCTCCAGCGCAGCAATGGGCTTACTCCTCGAGTGTGGCTACATCCACTGCTGCTGTAGATGGCGCACCCGGTAGTGCCATCACCACTGTGATGAGTAATGGCTCAGATGCCTCATGGGTCTATGACGGCGCATCTGGAAAGTACCTTCGCTCACAGTGGGGTGGACCTGACGTTGACTATGCAGGAGCTCAACACGCTGCAACGAACGTCATCGCCATGCGTGTCGCTGTTGAAGAATTTGCAGGCCTACCTCGCACCGTCATGGTCGGCTCAGGTGAGGCATGGGTCCTCACCGGTGGCAAATATGTTCACGGAACCTGGAGCAAAGAAAGCACTAACGCTCCGATCAAGTTTGTGGGAGATAACGGTGTGACCATTCGCCTAGCTCCCGGCAACACCTGGATTGCACTGGTCCCTGTGGACTCTTATGTTGCTGGCGGAAGCGTCACCATTTCGGAGTAGTTTCCCGAACTGATATTCCACACGCCCTTCCTCTTTACTGGGGAAGGGCGTGTGCTTTCGCTCAGCGCGGACATACTTGCACTCTCGGCCCGAGAGTGCCAATATTGAATTAGCACTCAAATCTATTGAGTGCTAATCCTTGCACGTGAAACTGACGTCCGGGAGGGACGAAAAACAACCATGGCTAAAATCATTTCTTTCGATGAAGAGGCTCGTCGCGGCCTCGAGCGCGGGCTCAACATTCTCGCAGACACCGTTAAGGTAACGCTGGGCCCCCGTGGTCGCAACGTCGTTCTGGAGAAGAAGTGGGGCGCTCCCACAATTACCAACGATGGTGTCTCCATCGCCAAGGAAATCGAACTAGACGACCCCTTTGAAAAGATCGGCGCTGAGCTGGTTAAGGAAGTTGCCAAAAAGACTGATGACGTTGCTGGTGACGGAACCACAACCGCAACCGTTCTTGCTCAGGCACTCGTTCGCGAAGGTCTTCGCAACGTTGCTGCAGGCGCAGACCCCATTGCACTCAAGCGCGGTATTGAAAAGGCTGTTACTGCCGTTTCTGACGAACTGCGCAACAACGCTAAAGAAGTTGAAACCAAGGAAGAAATTGCTGCGACCGCATCTATCTCTGCAGCAGACCCTGAAATTGGTGCCCTGATTGCAGAAGCAATCGACAAGGTCGGAAAAGAAGGTGTGGTCACCGTTGAGGAGTCCAACACATTCGGTACCGAACTTGAACTGACCGAAGGTATGCGTTTCGACAAGGGTTACCTCTCTGCATATTTCGTCACTGACCCAGAGCGTCAAGAAGCTGTCTTCGAAGACCCCTACATCTTGATCGTGAACTCCAAGGTCTCCAACATCAAGGACCTTCTTCCTATCGTGGATAAGGTTATCCAGACCGGTAAGCAACTCTTGATCATCGCTGAAGACGTCGACGGTGAAGCATTGGCAACCTTGGTTGTCAACAAGATCCGTGGCATTTTCAAGTCTGTTGCTGTCAAGGCACCAGGCTTCGGTGACCGCCGCAAGGCCATGCTGCAAGATATCGCCATCCTCACTGGTGGTCAGGTTATCTCTGAAGAAGTTGGCCTCAAGCTCGAAAACGTTGAACTGGACATGCTCGGTAAGGCCCGCAAGGTTGTCATTACCAAGGATGAAACCACCATTGTTGAAGGTGCAGGTGACGCAGAGCAGATTGCTGGTCGCGTTACTCAGATTCGTGCCGAAATCGACAACACCGATTCTGACTACGACCGCGAAAAGCTCCAAGAGCGCCTCGCGAAGCTCGCTGGTGGAGTTGCTGTCATCAAGGCTGGAGCTGCAACCGAGGTTGAGCTCAAGGAGCGCAAGCACCGCATCGAAGATGCTGTGCGTAACGCCAAGGCAGCTGTTGAAGAAGGTATCGTCCCCGGTGGTGGTGTCGCATTGATTCAGGCTGGAAAGACCGCTTTTGAAAAGTTGGAACTTATCGGTGACGAAGCAACCGGTGCCAACATCGTGAAGGTTGCTATCGAAGCTCCTCTGCGCCAGATCGCGCTGAACGCTGGTCACGAGCCAGGAGTTGTTGTGGACAAGGTTCGCAGCCTCCAAATTGGCTGGGGTCTCAACGCCGCAACCGACGAATACGTTGACTTGCTCGCTGCAGGAATCATTGACCCTGCGAAGGTTACCCGCTCTGCACTGCAGAACGCCGCATCCATCGCAGCACTGTTCCTGACCACCGAGGCAGTCGTTGCCGAGAAGCCTGAGAAGGCTGCTCCACCCATGGGTGACCCTTCAGGTGGCATGGACTTCTAAGTCCGACATACACATCAAGAACCCCTCCCCATTTACGGGGAGGGGTTCTGTGTTTGTGGAGTGCTTAGCCGCGGAACATTCGGGCAGTGGCCATTTCAATCTCGGTGTATTGCTGTGCAGCAATCGACAACGCATGATTGATGGAGCTGAGGCTCTCATCAACGCGCCTGGCGGTCAGGTGCCACTCGGTGACCACAGCTTGGAACGCATCTGCGGCACTTCCTCGCCAGGAGCTTTGTAGATTGGACAGCTGAGAATGTAGCACCTGCACTTCAGATTGAATGCGCACGATCGATTGTTGCGCTTGAGAGCTGGTCTGGGTGACGACGTCACTATCGACATGAAAACTGGGCATCTTGGTCTCCTTGTGTGTGGATGATGAGGTGTGCCTAGCCCCTAAGCAGAGGGGGAGGGCTGAACGGGCCAGGCACACAACACCTGCAGGCTAGATCAGTGGATACCGATGCTGCGGCTACCAAGCTCTGGCTGGGGACAGCTAGATGGTTTCTTGAATGGTGATAACAGGAAGGGTCACGGTAAATGTTGCTCCACCGCCAGGGGTGGCTGTGACCTTGATGGTTCCCATATGGGCTCTGACAATTGAGGAGACAATGGCCAACCCTAAACCGCTACCGCCTGTTTCTCGGGTACGCGAATTATCTGCTCGCCAAAATCTCTCAAAGATTTTGTCGCGGATTTGTTTGGGGATTCCTTCACCGTGGTCAACGATGGAGATCGACACGGTTTTGTCTTCCGAGCTCTCGGAGATTTTTATTTCGAGCGGAGTTCCAGATTCGGTAAAGCGCAGTGCATTACCCAGGAGGTTAGTAAAGACCTGGCGGATTTTGTTTTCCGCAGCCAATATCTCGACCGAATCACCCTCGACGGTAATGGTTCTCTCAGGGTCAAAAGCCCGGGCATCTAATGCAGCATCTTGCGCGACTTTCATGATGTCAAAGCGTCCAAGCTCAAGAGGCCTGGTCTCATCCAGGCGAGCAAGCTCCAAGAGGTCCTCGACGAGCACACCCATCCGGATGGCTTCCTTTTCAATACGTTCCATTGCCTGGGCAACTTCTTCATCACTTTGGAGGGCACCCATTCGATAGAGCTCGGCGTAGCCTCTAACGGACACCAGAGGTGTGCGCAGCTCGTGGCTGGCATCGCCAACAAAGCGTTGCATCTGCTCAATGGTTTTTGCTCTATCGGAGAAGGCGCGGTCAATGCGGGCCAACATGATGTTCAAGGAGCGGTTCAACCGACCCACTTCGGTGTTGGTAGGGGAGGTGGAGGGAAGACGCTGACTAAAGTCTCCATCGGCAATGGCTACCGCCGTTTGTTCTACTTGGCGAAGAGGCGCAAAGGTCGTGGTGACCAAGAACCGGGTGAGCAAAGCACCCACAATCACGATGCCAATACCGAGGCCCAAGAAAATGGAGAGATAGGTCGTCATGAGTCGGTCAACACTGGCGGTTGATAACGCCACCACAACCGTTCCGACATTCTCACTGGAGTTATCAAAAGTCACCGGGATCGCCACAGCGTGATAGAGCGTTCGGCTGTTGGATGAGCGGATGGGGAAGATGGCCCCATCAAGGTTTCTGGTTTCTTCGATGGTCAACCCAGCTGGCAGATTAGGGCGAATACTTTGTGATTTTTCGCTCCAGTTTTGCTCCAACAGCACTCCACTGGCGCTATAGACCGCATAGTAATAATCCGTAGGTGCTTGCTGGCGGCGCTGGCCACTTTCGCTGCTGAGCTCCAGGACAGTCGAAAGATCCTGGCGGACCGTCTGGAGTTGGCTATCGAGTTGACCAATCAATGCAGGCTTGAGCAGGGTCATTGTTCCGATACCGGAGACCAACAATCCAATGGTCAACAGCAACACCGTGACACCGGTGATCTTGGTGCGCAACGAGATTGCGTTCCACCGTTCGCTGAGGTTCAAAGCCATGACATTCATTGTGGCAGGAATTGGATGGTAAAAAGCTGAAAGGGCAGGAAAATCCTGCCCTTTCGCTGTGTATGTATGGAAGCGTTTATGACGCTTTGGCAACCTTGAGCATGTAGCCAAATCCACGCTTGGTGGCAATCAACGGCTCCGTAGAGACCGCATCAAGCTTTCGACGTAAGTAGGAGACATAGGACTCGACGATCCCTGCGTCCCCGTTGAAGTCATACTCCCAGACGTGGTCCAGGATCTGAGCTTTGCTCAGGACTCGGTTGGGGTTGAGCATCAGGTAGCGAAGAAGTTTGAATTCAGTGGGGCTGAGCTCCACGATGGAACCGTTGACCAGTACTTCGTGGGTGTCTTGGTCCATGGTTACTTCACCGGCACGAATGACCGCTTCTTCATCTGCTTGCATAGTGCGGCGCAAGATGGCTTTGATACGAGCGACAATTTCATCCAAGCTAAAGGGCTTGGTGACGTAGTCATCGCCACCGACGGTCAAGCCGGTGATCTTGTCTTGAGTGTCATCTTTAGCGGTGAGGAAGAGAATGGGGGCGGTGTATCCGGCAGAGCGTAATCGCTTGGTGACAGAGAAGCCGTTCATATCCGGCAGCATCACATCGAGCACAATCAGATCGGGCTCTTCGGCAAGTACAGCAGAGATTGCAGCAGCACCGTTACCGACTGCCTGAACAGTGAAGCCAGAAAAGCGCAGGCTGGTGGTCAGCAGGTCACGAATGTTGGGTTCGTCATCAACAATGAGGATTTTTGGATTTTCCATGTTCTCATTATCTGACCGTTACCTGAATGCTACCTGTGAATTGTTCGGAAGCTATCTGGAGATGTGCTGGGTGCTTAATCGAGGGTGTGGGCGTCCACAATTTCATAGGAATATCCCTGCTCCGCCAAAAACCGTTGACGGTTAAGAGCAAAGTCTTGGTCCACGGTGTCGCGGGCAACCAAGGTATAGAAGGTTGCGGTAAAGCCACTTTGTTTGGGCCTGAGCAAACGACCCAATCGCTGAGCCTCTTCTTGGCGTGAGCCAAATGCTCCAGAAACTTGAATGGCCACACTGGCCTCTGGAAGATCCACCGAGAAGTTAGCGACCTTGCTCACTACCAGCACCGGTTCGCTTCCTTCTCGGAAGGCATTGAATAACCTCTCCCGCTCATCCACCGGAGTTTGACCGGTCACCTCGGGAACACCCAATGCTGCCCCCAGCTCAGAGAGCTGATCGAGATATTGGCCAATCACCAAAATGCGTTCCCCTGGATGCTGGGCAATAAGTTTTTTAGCCACCTCGAGTTTCTTCGGGGAGGTCGCAGCCATCCGGTAGCGTTCGCTATCGCTGGCTGCGGCATATCGAAGTCGCTCCTCTTGGTCCAGATCAATCCGAATCTCTTTACATTCGGCAGGGGAAATAAAACCTTCGTCTTCGATTTCTTTCCAGGGCGCATCAAAGCGCTTGGGTCCAATCAAACTAAACACATCTGATTCGCGGCCATCTTCACGCACCAAGGTCGCCGTCAAACCAAGACGCCTTCGTGCTTGAAGCTCTGCCGTGAGCTTGAAGACGGGAGCAGGAAGAAGGTGAACTTCGTCATAGACCACCAAGCCCCAATCCAGCGCATCTAACAACGCTAGGTGGGCATATTCACCGGCACGTTTGGCGGTCAAAATTTGGTAGGTGGCAATGGTGACCGGTTTGATCTCTTTGGTTGACCCGGAATACTCACCGATATCTTCTGAGGTGAGGGAGGTGCGCTTGAGAAGTTCATCTCGCCACTGACGCGCTGAGACCGTGTTGGTGACCAAAATCAAGGTATTGGTTTTGGTCGCTGCCATCGCACCGGCACCCACCAAGGTTTTTCCCGCACCACAGGGCAAGACCACAACACCGGAGCCGCCGGCAAGAAAATTGTTGATGGCTTTTTCTTGGTAGTGGCGCAGAGACCAGTTTTGGGTATCTAAGGCGATATCCAAAGGTGCGCCGGGGGTGTAGCCAGCGTTGTCTTCTGCGGGCCAGCCCAACTTCAACAAGTCTTGTTTCAGTTGGCCTCTGGCCCAGGCCGCAACCTCAAACGTGGTGTCATCACGCTGGGCAACAAGCAACTCAGAAATCTTTTTTGATTTGGAGACTTCCATCAACACCGCTGCATCACGGGCTCGAAGCAGGAGCGTTCCCTCATCATCACGTTCGATGCTCAGGCGACCATATCTGCCGACGGTTTCTTCAATGTCAATCGTGACGGTGGCAGGAATTGCATACTTAGAGTACTTCTCCAGTGTTCCGAGAATTTCTTCAGCGCTGTGACCGGCAGCGCGGGCATTCCACAACCCCAACCGGGTGATGCGGTAGGTGTGAATGTGTTCGGGAGCACGCTCGAGTTCGGCAAAGACTGCTAAGTCGTGACGAGCATCCGAGGCATCAGGGTGGGCAACTTCTAGCAGCACAGAGCGGTCGCTCTGAACAATCAGGGGTCCTTCAGCCATCTCTCTACGTTACTGCCTGAGGCTTAGCCCTGTCGCACCGCGACAATGTGAGACAGAGGCAAAGTGCGCTCCACTTCGGTGGTGCGATCAAGACAGCGCAATCTGCCGTTAGCCATGCTTTTGACTTCCACCGTCAGTTCTTTTTGACCATCGGGCATATCGACGGTGACAATAATCACGGATTTTTCTCGCACGGCTAATTCAATCTGCCGGCCAATCCAGGACTTGTCATCACTGAGATGTTCATCGACTAGTGTTCGCAGGCGAGTCATCACCGAGGAGACGTGATCTGTTGTCGAGGTGATAGTGACTGCTCGAGGAGTAGGCAGCGCCGTGATGATCTGACCGGTGGCATCATGCAACACGGCAGGATATTTTGCGTCGCGTAATGCGCGAACGACAACATGGCCGGGATGTGCGCAATACAACTGGGTTGTGGTGTGAGAGCTGAGCCCAAGTGCACGCAAGTTTCGGTCCGAGACCAACGTGGTGGCAATGAGTTCATCCCTGGCACTGACCACACACCCTAATTCTTCTGAGACCACAACAATCGACCCAAACCTCTCAGCACGGTCTGAAATGAGGTATTCCACAGCCTGGGGCATCGGAGTGCTCGAATACGCACGCAGAGACTGAACGATTTCATCTCCGCTCATCCCCTGAGAGAGCAAACTATCGATGCCATCGCTGGTGATTCGAAACGTACTGGCAACTCCGCGTGATTCCACAACACACAACGACCGAATAAACCGATCAATATCCTGAGAGAGAGGTCCCGAAGCAACGATGGTGTAATCGTGTTGGATAAACACACTGTCCACGGTGGGAGGAACTGCTTCAGAGAGTGCAGCCATCACGGCCTCTGTCTTGTTCTCCAGCAAATCAACAGCTATCTGTGTGAGCTGGGACTGAGAAATCAGGCCCAGCATGTCGGCAAAGCTCAAAGTTTGCGCAAGCGGTGCACTCACCCATGAAGCTCCCAAAGGGAAACGGTGTTCAAGCCAGGAGGTCTCAGGTGGCACATTCGGGGAGAAGAGCAGCACCTGCTTGATAGCTGGGGCAACGCTTTCACGCCAACTTGTTGCCGCAGCCATCCACCGGGATGCCGAATCTAATTCCAGCCAGGGTGTGAGTGCATCTGTTGCCAGCCACCAGGAGCCCGTGTGCATCACAATCCCCATCTGGTTAGCTAAGGCCAACACGTCATCAATACTGTGCAGATGATCTGCACACAACGCGCCCAACCTCAAGGCATCCGGTGCGCTCAGTGCCCCCTTGCCGGTGGTTTTGGCAGGCTGGCGGCTGATCTCTCGCCCGAGTTCATCGAGGGTGCTGATCAGCGCCACGGAGCGTTCGAGAGCAGCACGGGCATGAGCTCCTGTTACAGGGACAGCACGCTTAGTCGTGGCTGTGGTTTTGGCCACTGTGGTGGTGGCTGCCAGGGCAAGAACTTCTGGGTAGAGCTCTCCGGTGGAGCTGTGGGTGAGCATGTTCCACGTCAAAAACTCAGCAAGCTCTGGGGACCTGGAACTAAGGTCTGAGCCAAGCTCGGCCAGTTCAGGCCCGGTGAGCTGTTCCAAGGCCGTGGTCAAAGATTCTGTGCTCAGCAGGGCATCTGCCACATCAAAGTAATCCTTGAGCCCCTGAGGGTGAGGAATGCGAATCCGAATCAAAGACGAAAGATGTTCGTCAGTGGTTGCGCGAAGTTGTTTGGAGAGATCTAAAGAAGAGGACACGAGGTGCGCTACTTCTTATTTTCTTTGTTTCGGCGAATCATGTTGGTGATGATCAAGGTCATCAACATCACGAACGCAAGGGGAAGAGCAATCACTGGGATAGCTCCGACGGTGTAGCCAAACTGGTTATCAAGCCGGTAACGAAAAACCCCAGCCAGAATGATGTAGAAAAAACTCAGCAGAGACAGACCGACCAGTCCGGCGATCATGAAAGCCAAGATGCGTTCAAAACGTGTGGACTCGGGAGTTTCGTGTGTAGCCATCCTTCTAGGATACGTGTGTTCTGTGTCGCCACGGTAAACTAACAATCGCACCTACGGCAGGAGGACAGTATGCCAACCGGCAAAGTCAAGTTCTACGACGAAGAAAAAGGTTTCGGCTTTATCTCGTCAGATGATGGTCAGGAAGTATTCCTGCATGTCTCCGCCCTGCCCGAAGGAACCACGGTTCGCCCAGGAACACGGCTCGAGTTCGGCATTGCCGATGGCAAGCGCGGTGCACAGGCTCTCTCTGTTCGCGTTCTCGACGCTCCGGCAGGTCGTGAGAAACTCGGACGCAAACCAGCTGATGACATGGCCATCATTGTCGAAGATCTTATTCGTCTTCTTGATGCGGTCGGGAATAACCTCAAGCGGGGAAACTATCCCGATAAGGACCACTCCCGTAAAGTCGCCGCTCTTCTTCGCCGCGTTGCAGATGAGCTAGATGCCTGATTCAGCTTTGCCGCAGCTAACCCCTGTTCACCAAGAACGAGCGTTAGCAGCCCTGCATGAGATGACCACGCCTGAGAGCGTGGGCAAACTTGAAGTCGAATCCATCGACCCCGACGGTGTTGCCACGTTGCAGTATGCCTGCATTTTGGATGGTTATCCCGGGTGGCGCTGGAACGTCAGCCTGGCCACGTTACCCGGAGAAGAGCCCACGGTCCTCGAAGCAGAACTTCTTCCCGCAGACGGTGCTCTCCTTGCACCTGAATGGGTTCCTTGGTCAGTTCGTCTTGCCGAGTTCTTAGAAGCACAAAAACAGGCCGCAGCGGCAGGCCTTGCCTTGGAAGAAGAAATTCCTGAGAGCCTCATTGAGCTCACTGAGGGATCTCTCGAAGGCGTCAATTTTGATGACGACCTCGACACCCTTGACGATGACTCCTCTGATGATGATGACGAGGATGATGACGAAGACGATGATAACGATGACGACGACGACGAAGACGACGAAGACGACGAAGACGATGAAGACGATGATGATGACGAAGACGACGACGAAGAAGTCTCAGTCAAGAGCCTGATTCACAGTGGAGATATCGACGGCGTCGATATCGACGACCTTGATGACTCAGCGCCAACCGAAAACTAGAGGCGCTCCACCACATATTCCACACAGCCAATGAGCTGACGAATATCGTCGGGCTCAATGGCTGTGAAGGTTGCAATACGAATCTGGTTACGTCCCAGCTTGCGGTAGGGCTCGGTGTCCACCACACCATTCTTTCGAAGCGTTGAGGTAATCGCAGTGGCATCAATCTCGTCAGAAAAGTCAATCGTGACAACGACCTGAGAGCGGTGGTCAGGATTACTGACAAACGGGGTTGCATACTCCACACCCTCAGCCCAGTTATAGAGCAGGTCAGAACATTCTTTCGTGCGGGCATCCGCCCAGGCAAGGCCACCCTGAGCGTTCATCCACTCAATCTGGTTTTCGAGCAAAATCAACGTGCCAATAGCAGGAGTGTTCAAGGTTTGGTTGAGCCGTGAATTATCGACGGCATTTTTTAGGCTCAAAAACTCTGGAATCCAACGCCCCGATGCCGCAATGCGCTCTACGCGTTCAACGGCTGCGGGAGAGAACAACGCAAACCAGAGCCCACCGTCGGAGGCGAAGTTTTTTTGCGGAGCAAAGTAGTAGACGTCAGTCTCGGAGGCATCGATGTCGACACCACCGGCGGCGCTGGTGGCATCTATGACCGTGAGGGCGCCGGGGTCGCCATGAACACGGGTGACCGGGGCCATGACTCCGGTGGAGGTTTCGTTGTGAGGCCAGGCATAGACATCAATGCCCTCGGTGACCCGCACCTCACTGCGACTGCCAGCGGGTGCGTCGATAACCTCAGGTGCGCTAAGGAAAGGAGCGGCGGCGGCGTATGCAAACTTGCCTCCGAATTCTCCGAAGACCAAGTTCTGACTGCGCTGTTCAATAAGTGAAAAAGCTGCCGCATCCCAAAATGCTGTGGAGCCACCATTGCCCAACACAACCTCATACCCATCAGGAAGAGAAAAAAGGTCAGAAAAACCTGAGCGAATACGTCCGACCATATCTTTAATGGGTGCTTGGCGGTGGCTCGTGCCCAGCAGAGCGATCTGGTCGTGGCTCAGTGCCTGGACTTGTTCTGCTCTGACCTTCGACGGACCACACCCAAATCGACCGTCAGCAGGCAACAGATTCTTGGGGATCACAATCTCAGGCATATCTCAATTCTAGGTTGTGCGCGGACACCAAAATTCCCTTAGTTTCTCTGAACTAGAGTAGAAACATGACAGATCTCATCGACACCACAGAGATGTATCTGCGCACCATTTTGGAACTCGAAGAAGAAAACATTGTTCCTATGCGTGCTCGGATCTCTGAACGTGTTGGCCATTCTGGTCCTACCGTGTCACAAACGGTAGCCCGAATGGAGCGAGATGGACTTGTTCTCGTCTCTGATGATCGTCACCTGGAGCTCACTACTGAGGGACGTTCCAAGGCTGTGCATGTCATGCGCAAACACCGTTTAGCCGAGCGCTTACTCCACGATGTGATTGGGCTGGACTGGGAAGACGTCCACGATGAAGCATGCCGGTGGGAACACGTCATGAGTGAAAAAGTAGAACGCCGTATTTTAGAAATGCTCGGTAACCCTGTTGAATCTCCTTACGGCAATCCCATCCCCGGGTTGGAGGAATTAGGTCTAAGCCCCGCACCACACTTCATGGAGGGTGTGGCCAACATTGTTGATTTGCTCAATGTGTCAGGCGAAGAAAGTCGTGGCATCGTCAAGCGCCTGGGTGAACCAGCACAAATCTCCCCAGAAGTTCTGCACGAATTTGATGTTCACGGGGTTATTCCAGGCTCAGAAATTTCTTTCAAGCGGGAAGGATCGCTCGTGCTGGTCACTGCCACCGGATTCACAGAATCCTTGGAACTACCACTAGATGTAGCGGTTCACGTCTTCGTGGAACACCTTATTTAGTTTTTTGGCCGTTACTTTTTTGTGACATTGTCGTGTCGCTGATGTGACATGGGGGGTCCTTTCCCGTATCCTAGACAAGCTGAGTAGCCACCAAAGGGTTACTCAGATTCTGTATAAGACGTCCCAACGCCCGTCTCTTATCCAGAAAAACAACGAATGAAGTGAGAAATCACATCGTGACGGGGTGAGCAACCTAGCTTGTTGGGACGCCGGAGGTAACTTTGGCCGAATTAGGTAACGACGAATTCTCGTCACGTCGCGAACGCCGTCGCGCGGAAAAGAAGACCCTTTCAAAGAGTGCACGTAAGCTCGCATCGTCGACCCGCGCTCGTTCGGAAGCCCTTGTTGTTGCTGCACAAGAAGTTGTTGCAGCGAAAGTAACGACCCCTCAGGTTTCTCGCTCAGGACGCACCTGGGCTCGTTTCGGAGTGATGTCTCTAGCTGCCGCGCTGGTGACCACCTTCTCGCTGCCCGCATATGCGGTCAACCACCACTCGGAGCAGATCAGCGTTGAAGAGTTCCAGGAATTGATGGAACAAGCTCAACAGATTCAACTCGACGGTGAAGCCGCCGCAGCCTCGGCAACCCGTGACGGCTACAGCACTGCTGCCGCGGTGCGTGCGCCATCTGCTGGAACGGCACCGCGAGCCGTGAACGGTTCGTTCCGTGGTGTGGACGTATCTGGAATTGCTTCTAACTCCTCCGTTTTGAACTCAGCGCTTGGCCTTGTGGGAATGCGCGGTGACTGCACCTTGTTCGTCGAGCAAACCCTGCGCAACATGGGTCACTCAGTCGGTGACCTAGGGCCCATGCAGTTTGGTGCCTATGGAACTGTCTTTGCTGATCCTTCCCAGGTGCAGCCAGGTGACATCATGATGCGCGGTGGCCACGTCGCCATTTATGCAGGTAACGGTCTTGCCGCACACGGTGGATTGGGTGGAATGTCCTACCTAACACCCATCGACGCCAGCCCTGGTAACTACGCTCTGTTCGTTCGCGTCGGTTAATCCTTCATAACGATCGGGTGAACCCCGAGATGTTTCGGCGTGCCGTTTACCCGTTGTTTATCTGGTGAGAATATTCTGTCTTTCAAGCATCGTGACAGATCACGGGAGGCACTCATGAAACAACACGAACGAATAGGTGGCGCACAACCAGCGCGGCTTCGCTAGGACATTGTCTTGATGACAATGTCCTTTTGTGTTTAGTGAGCACTTTTTGGGATCGATGCGACCGTTTGGTCACACGCTTTGCACGCCATGTAAAGCACGAATCGAAGGGCCCCACATGCGAACACTCGTACTCAACGCAGGATTTGAACCTCTGGCTATTGTCTCCTTCCGCCGCGCACTCGTGCTGGTGATGAATCAGAAAGCCACCGTGTTGCGCTCAGATGATGAGCATCCTGTGGAATCTATTCATGCTCAGTTTGATCGCCCCAAAGTCATTGTGCTCTCGCGCTATGTCAAAGTTCCCTATGGTCGCCGTGTTCCTCTGACGCGTCGAGGGGTGCTTCGCAGGGACGGTCACCGCTGTGGCTATTGCGGCAAATCTGCAAACACTATTGACCATGTCACCCCTAAGTCCAGGGGGGGGCAAGAAACCTGGGATAACTTGGTGGCCTGCTGCTTCAAATGCAACAACATCAAATCAGATCGCACACCCCAAGAGATGGGATGGCGACTTCGGGTCACCCCCAAGATGCCTCAAGGGCCCAGCTGGTTTGCCATGGGATTAGATCATCGCGATGACGCTTGGGAAGAGTACCTCATTAGTGCCGCCTAAGCTGCGCGAAGTAAAGTAGAGGGGTTACGCCTCTGTAGCTCAATGGAAGAGCACCTCCGTCCTAAGGAGTTGGTTGGGAGTTCGAGTCTCTCCAGGGGCACAAAACAAAAGCCCCTTATCGGGGCTTTTGTTCTATCAAACCTGTGTTTACTTCTTGCCAAACAATCGGGCAAAGAAACCAGGCTCACCTTGGTGGCCTTCACAGCGTTGGTTCTTGGGAACTCCACGCATGACCTGATCGACGTGCTGACCACAGCCAGCCCAGGTTGTCTTGCCACACTTGCGGCAGGTAACAGCACTACACATTGTTGACTCCTTTAATGTCTGTTCTTACTATACCCCCCGGGGTATTAATGTGCCAGTGCTACTTCGCTCTTCATGGGAGAATAAGGTCATGTCTGAAAAGCGTGGTGCCCGAAATCTGACGGACCGCACGCAGACCAGACCTCAGGTGATGCCCACCACCGAAGGGTGGAAACAAAACGTTGATGCCGAAGGCCGACCAACCCTGCAATTTGAGGCCCCCAAGAAATCCAGCAAGCCACCGGTTCACTTGGCAGATCTCAGCGTCGAAGAACGTGCTGAGAAAGTCAAGGAACTAGGACTTCCCGCTTTTCGTGCCAAACAAATCAGCACCCATTACTTCACGCACTACACCAGTGACCCTGCTCTCATGACAGATCTTCCTGCTTCGGGCAGGGAGGAACTGGTTGCCTCGGTGTTGCCTAATCTCATGACTGAGGTCAAGAGACTATCCACCGATAACGGCGACACGATTAAATTTTTGTGGCGGCTGCATGATGGTGCCCTCGTGGAGTCAGTGCTTATGCGCTACTCCAACCGGATTACCTTATGTATTTCCTCGCAAGCTGGCTGCGGCATGAATTGTCCGTTTTGTGCCACCGGCCAAGCAGGGCTGACTCGCAATATGTCGGCAGCCGAGATTGTGGATCAAATCGTGCGCGCTAACGAGGTCATTGCTAAGGGTGAACTTGGTGGAAAACGAAAAACCGACACCGAGCATCAAGAACGTGTGAGCAACATTGTGTTTATGGGCATGGGTGAGCCCCTCGCTAACTACAACCGCGTGCTCAGATCGGTACGCACCATGCTGGCTCCGCAACCCGAAGGCTTAGGCATGTCTGCCCGCCACATCACTATCTCCTCGGTGGGATTAGCCCCCAGTATTGTCCGGTTATCTGAAGAGAAAATCCCGGTCACCTTTGCCCTCTCGCTGCATGCCCCCGATGATGAACTCCGTGATGCGCTCATCCCGGTGAATTCTCGCTGGAAAGTCGACGAGGTCTTAGACGCCGCTAAAGGCTACTTTGATGCCACGGGTCGACGCGTCTCTATCGAATATGCCCTCATTAAAGATATGAACGATCACCCCTGGCGGGCAGACCTTTTGGCGAAGAAACTCAATGAGCGTGGCCGAGGCTGGGTTCACGTCAATCCAATCCCCTTAAATCCCACACCAGGATCGATTTGGACAGCGTCAGAGCGCTCGGTCACCAGAGAATTTATTAACCGGCTTGAAGCAGCCGGAATTCCCACCACCTTGAGGGATACCCGAGGCAAAGAAATTGATGGCGCCTGTGGCCAATTAGCCGCCACAGAGTAACTCGCCAATCACCGTCAATACCTATGTCATTACAGGGTTTTATCCCCGTTCGGACGTAGATTTATGGTGTGTGGCCACGTAATAGAAACTCGGCCGGATCATCGCCTGACGACGATCTTCCTCCCAACATTGGGGAGAATATTGAACTCGGAGACGACCCGTTTCCAGAGCTAACAGAAGAAACCGCTGAGGAAGCGGTTGATTTGTTGGCTCCACGCGTCCAGGCAGGAACTCTCAGTTCAGCACTGTCCAATATCAACATTGCTGAACCAGTATGGAATCAATGGCGTGAAGAGCTCGCTGTGGTCGGGGGAACCTCTCCCTTGTTGCAGTTTGTCGATTCTCCTCGCACTCGCATCGACCTGTCTTCTCCTCACCCAGGTGGCATCCCCAGTTTTATTAGTGGCAAGCCCACGTTGCTCTCTAACCTCATCCGGGAAGAATTTGCCCTGCGCAATGCACGCCTGGCCGCAGCAGCGATTACGGCTAAGAGCACTGAATTGCGCTCGATGCGCAGCATCGAATCTGTTTACTTAGCACTGGGTATTGCCCGGTGGTCTTTCCAGGGCACCGATTATTGTGGCCCCGTATTGCTGCGCCCAATGACCCTTCGCCGCTATGGCAAAGACTTTGAACTCAAGCTCAGCGGCCAACCATTCTTAAACCCTCAACTAGCCAGAGCGCTGGAGAGCCAATACAGCATCTCCCTTGACGCTGATTCTTTTGTTGCATTGGCGAACCTCGATGGTATGTTCAATCCCTTACCCGTGATTGAACGCCTGAGAGGACTGACCCAACAAATCCCCGGGTTTGAGGTTGAACCTAAACTTCTTGCATCCAGCTTTGCTGACTTAGCCGCAGCGATGGTCGCTGATGCCCAGGATCTTGCCCACCCGATTTTGGATGCGCTCGCCGGAAATGTCTCCGCCAGGGAACGCTTGGTTAACGCGCACCAAGATGCTGCCGTGGTGGATCAGGATGCTCGTCCTCCAGCGACGGACACTCTGCTGCTTGATGCAGATCCTGAGCAAGAAAAGATTGTCGCTGAGATTTCTGGCGGAAACTCGCTGATTGTCAAAACACTGCCTGGCACAGGTGGCACTCAATCCATCGTGAATGCCGTGGGAGTTCTCACTGCTGCCCACAAGCGTGTTCTGGTTGTGGGGGCTCGTCGCTCCAGCCTGGATTCCATTGCCCAGCGCCTCGGCCAAGTAGGCCTCGAAGGCTTGGCGGTCTCTCCACGAACTCTGCGCCGAGATGTCATTCGTGCCATCAATCGCAACGAAAAAGCAACCCGTCCCAACGTCACCGATGTTGACGATGCTCTGCTGAGATTGCGGAAAGTTCTGATCGATTACCGTTCAGCGCTGGGGAGAGAAGATTCAGTGTTGGGTGTCTCTGTTCTGGATGCTCTCGAAGAGCTCTCCCGGTTGAGCTTGCTTCCCACACCTCCTTCCACCACGGCACGTCTTCCTCGCACAGCTATTGAGGGGTTAGCGAATAGCCGGCCGGAAGCTGCGCAAAACCTGATCAAGGCAGCTCGCCTGGGTGAATTCAAATATGGTCCCAATGATTCACCCTGGTATGGCGCAAACTTCCCCACCGCAGAACAGACCACCGCAGCTCACGAGCTGGCAAAGAAAATCCACCAGCAGGATCTGCCGAGGCTTCTGGAAAAATCTGAGGAAGTTTTTGGACGTACCAAAATGCGTCCGTTCGACAACTTAGAAGAACTCGGTATCTACATCTCGTTGCTCAACGACATTCGGGCAACCCTAGATAAGTTTCTTCCTTCTGTCTATGACCGCCCTCTGACCGAGCTCATTACTGCCACGGCTGGCCGTGGCCAGGGAATGAGCGGGGGAGACCGGAGGAGACTGAAGAAACTGGCGTATGAATACGTTCGCCCCGGCGCCAACGTGGCCGATATGCACGAGGCCTTGGTACATATTCAAAACCAGCGGGTACTGTGGCAACGCTACGTTGTCGCCGGTGCTGTTCCCGAAGTGCCCGTGGGAATCTCTGACCTCCAGGTGGCCTACTCCAAGCTCGCCAGCGATATTGCTGTACTCGATAACGCACTCAGCCTTTCGGGCACCGAAGAGTCCATGATGAAACTTCCGATCGCGGCATTGACCAACAAGATTTCTGGTCTGGCGGCAGAGTCAGAAGTCCTCAACAACCTTCAAGAGCGCACCTCATTGCTCGCACAACTGCGTGAGATGGATTTGGATGTTCTCTTAGCTGACCTGTCTTCACGCCACGTGGCTGAAGAAGAAGTAGCCAACGAGTTGGAGCTGTCCTGGTGGCAGTCGGTTCTTGAAGGCATGCTCACCACCGACAAAGCACTGTTGGCGGCAGACACCAGTATTTTGGACCGGTTGGAATCAGACTTCAGACTTGTTGATGAGGCTCATGCGTCAGCCAATGGCGGCCTGCTCGCCGCCCGGTTGGCTGAGCTATGGAAGATCGGATTGGTTGATCTTCCTGATGAGGCTGAACAATTACGTCAGGTTTTACGAAATGACTACCTCAGTCCCCACGACTTTTTACGGGTAGCCCCCAGGCTCTCCAAAGCGCTCGCTCCGGTGTGGATCTGCTCACCCTATGAAGCTCACCTTATTCCTGATTCTGTCTCCTTTGACGCGGTCTTCCTCGTTGATGCCGGGGCAACGACCGTGGCAGAAAACGTTGGGGCTATTCGCCGAGGATCCTCCGTGGTGGTCTTTGGTGATCCTGTCACGCAAACCCCTTCTCGTTTTGAAACAGGGATGTCAGAAACAGAAGAGGCTGCTCCCGTTTACCAGGATGCAGATCAGTGGCACTCACGTTCTGCACTGGCACAATTTGCTGCCATTTTGCCTTCTCGATCGCTGACTAAGAGTTACCGCGCTGGGGGAGAAGATCTCGCAGATGTCATCAACAGAAAGTTCTACGGCGGAAAGATTTCCTCCTTGCCGTGGGCAGGAACCTTCTTAGGCCACAGCTCGCTGCGCTTGCACTACATCGCCGATGGAACAGGAATGCCTGATCCCATCAGCGGTGCGGTGGAAAGTGTTGATGCGGAAGTTTCTCGCGTTGTTGAACTTGTGTTGGAGCATGCCACAGAGCGTCCAAACGAATCACTGATGGTGATTACGGCTAGTCCCAAGCATGCCGTTCGAGTGGAACAATCAGTTCTCTCTGCCTTTGCTCGCAGGCCCGATCTGGCAGAGTTTATTTTGGAAGATCGTGCTGAAGCATTCGCGGTGATGACCCTCGAGCAAGCTGTTGCCCAAAGCCGTGACCGCGTCATTTTCTCTATTGGCTATGGCCGCACACCTCACGGCAGACTGCTGTCAGACTTTGGCGCCCTTGCCCAGCCAGGTGGAGAACGCTTATTGGCGGTGGGAATGACCCGAGCTCGCCGGTCTCTTGAGATTGTCTCTTGTTTTAAGCCAGGTGATATCGATGAGAGCAGACTCTCTGACGGTATGCGTGCTCTGGCAGACGTTTTGGAAGAATCACAAAAGCCTCTCTCTTCCCAATCTCACCCTGAGTCATCCGAACCCATGCTGGTTGATTTGGCCAAACGTTTGGAAAAGCGTGGGGTCACCGTTTCCTTAGACCATGCACACCAGATTGCGCTGGCTGCCTCCTACAAGGGCAAAGCAGTGGCCGTGGAAACCGATGCGGTGTTGGCTCAAGGGTCCTTACGTGAGTCTTTGCGTTTGCGTCCAGAACTTCTTCGCAGGCTCGGATGGCATTACATTCGTGTTCACGCCTTTGAACTCTTTGCCGACCCAGAAGCTGTGGCTACCCGTATAGCAGCCCTTATTGGCATTGAGCCGATCGAAGATGATATTTCCACTGGCGCCATCGAGATTGTCTCCGAAGAACCCACACCTGTGAGAGTTGAAGATGTGGTCGAGCTCGAACAGGTCGAACCCGAACAGATTCTGCACACCACTGTGACGGAAACAGTCACTGAAACTCACATTATTGACACCTATGTCACGGACACCGCCGTCATCGAAGAAGACGTGACGATGACCGTGAGCGAAACAAGCGTGGAATCAGAAATACTGACCGCACCTATCGAGCTTCCCTTTCAAGATGATGACCGGCCAGCCTCCAGCTAAAAAACCACGTCGGGCAAGCTGGAAACCAGACGCAGCAGTAGAGGAAGAGTTTTCTGATCTTCCCGAAGACACCCGTGCAGAAGATTACGCTGATCGAACCCCTAGTAAAGATGAGGATCTCAAACGGGACAAGCCGCCCCATTGGGGTTAGGACGAAGCAGAACCAGACGAGCTTGACCCTGATGTGCTGGTTTTCGCCGGGGTCGACGTCGTTCCAGATGATGATGAACTCGTAGCTGCGCCAGAACTGGAATCCGAGGACGGCTTAGCCCTGGAGTCGGTGCGGTAGAACCCTGAACCGTTGAAGGTCACACCTACGGTGTCGAAGAGTTTGCGCAGTTTTCCAGAACACGCAGGACACGTGGTGAGAGTGTCATCGCTGAAGGATTGCTGAATATCAAACGCATTGTCGCATTCAGTACAGCGATAAGAATAGGTGGGCACAACAGCTCTTTTCTTAGAAAGTTTTCAGCTCTGAGGGAGTAATGACACCGGTGACCGGCTGGTCATGAACCTCGGCAGGAACACTTTCCACTAACTCATCATCAAAAATCATGGCGTAGACCGGGGGGCGGTGATCCATCGACCCCAAAGTTTTATCAAAATAACCGCGGCCCCAGCCCATTCGCATTCCGGTGCGATCCACAGCAGAGGCAGGAATCACAATCAGGTCAACGTCATTGATGGCGATAGGACCTAACACCTCCCCGGTGGGCTCAGGAATGCCAAACATGCCAATGTTTTCATCATCAGTGTCGTTGGCAATAGCCCAATCCAACAACCCATCATCACGAGAAATAGGCAACAAGACTTGAATCCCGTTCTCCCATGCCCACTCCAAAAAAGGACGTGTTTCAGGCTCTGTGGGAGTCGAAAGGTAGCACGATAATTTTTTAACACCTCTGGCAGCAACCAAATGTTTCAAATGCTCAGTCATCGCCACAGTTGCTTGTTCTCGCTCCAAGGACGTCATGTTCTGGCGACGCTCACGAATTTCGGCTCGAAGTGCCTTTTTTTGTGCAGTGAGAAGATCGGCCATACCTTTTAGTCTAGAGCTGTAAAAAATATTCACGGGGCGTGGTTTACGCTTGAGCCATGCAGGTGATGATTCCCACGCTGTCCTCCGGACGCGTCAGCATTCGCCCCATTAGGTCTAAAGACCACAAAGCTCTCGAACGTGAGCTTATGCTCAATCGTCGCTGGCTGCGCCAATGGGAAGCAACCCTGCCCGGATCATTCGTGAACTTCGATACCAAAGCTGGTATCAAAAGCCTGCTGGCCTACGCCAGAGCAGGCGCAGGAATCCCGTTTGTCATCGAATACGACGGGGAATTCGTGGGCCAGCTCAACGTCTCCGGCATCGCTCACGGCTCCCTCTCCTCAGCACAGCTGGGTTACTGGGTCTCCGAGCGCGTTGCTGGTAATAACGTGACTCCCACTGCCGTTGCTCTGGCAACTGACTTCCTGCTCAGCACTGCGGGGTTACACCGGGTCGAAATATGTATTAGACCCGAAAATGCCTCGTCTCTACGCGTTGTTGAAAAACTCGGATTTCGCTACGAAGGCCTTCGCCTGCGGTACATCCACATCAATGGAGATTGGCGCGACCATGTCGCTTTTGCCTTGACCCAAGAAGATGTCCCAGACGGGGTCCTCACCCGTTGGCTCTCAGGAGAGGCGCCAGAGCAAGATGCCAAAATACCTTCTGCAGATTTGAAAAAACTCGCCTCATCAACACACGGGCAACGCTAAGGCAAAACTCCCTCTTCGCCTCGTAGTTTAGAGACCATGAGTAGTGATTTTCTCGGCGGTGGACTGGTCTTCGCACTTGCAGCCGCCTTGTGGATTGTGTACCTCATCCCCACCTACTTCCGCCGAAAAAACTTTGTCGCCACAGAACGCAATGCCGTTCGACTGCAACAAACCATCCGGGCGCTCGCCGAAACCGCTGACGTTCCTGAAGAAGTCCGCGTCGAAGCCTCTGCCCGAGCAGTGATCGAGCAAAAGAAAGTCTTACGCCAAGCAGAATCAGCCGCCAGAGCCAATGTCCGCGCTGCCGCCGGTCGGACTGTTGGATACGACGATGCAACGGTAAAAGCAGCACAGAAAGCACGCCGTAATCGCCTGATTAGCGCTCTGTTCTTATTAGCAACCGTGATTGGTATCGCCGTGGGTATTTCCCTCCTTGCCACCGGTGGAAGCTGGGAAACACTAGCTATTTCCTGCCTCGCCTTTGCGGTGGCGCTGGGAATCCAAGAAGCAGTGGTCTCTTCAACACAGGTTCTCAGTCACCCTTCGACCAATCGCTTTGCTTCTGACATTTTTGATCACGGCGGCTATGTTGCTCCATCGCAACAGCGCTCCTGGACACCACAGCCCCTGCCTAAGCCGCTGCACTTGTCAGAGGGAACCTTGGCGCAGGCCGTGGTGCAATCACAGATTGCTGCTGAGCGGATGCGTTATGTTGCTGCCGAATCTGCACTCATTGAACGGGTAAGTCTGGGTGAAGCAGGCCTGGATGGCGTTCGCGCTCAGGTTCGAGCAACAGTGGTACCCGAAGCTCACACACAACCTGCGGTAACCAGTCGTTTGGCAGGAATGGGTGTCATCGAGCAGACTGAGAGTGCACAGATTGATCTTGACGCTGTGCTTGCCCGTCGCCGCGCCAGCTAGTTCCATTCAGCTTCTCAAGGCTTCCCAAGGTTAGGTCATGATGGAATCCTTATCTCGTCACACCGATTACGGCAATGAGCCATTCGACGAGAACTCTGCGTTAGCGAACCCGTTTGACCAATTCGCACTGTGGCTATCTCAGGCAGAGGCTGAAGACATTTATGAACCCAATGCCATGGTGCTCTCCACCATTGACCCCGATGGCACGGCCAGCTCCCGCACGGTCTTGCTCAAAGACTTAGATGGCGCCCACTTTGTCTTTGTGACCAACTACTCCTCCCGTAAAGGCCAGGCTCTCACCGTCAACCCTTCGGTGTCGTTGTTGTTTCCCTGGTATTCCCTCAAACGCCAGGTAATTGTGTATGGCACTGCTGTTCCAGCTTCTTCACAGGTCAGTGATGGTTTGTGGAACAGACGCCCACGTGGTGCACAGTTAGCCTCGGCTGCAAGTAAGCAGTCGCAGGTTATTGCCAGCAGAGATGATCTCGATGCACAAATGGCAGCACTGGAAAAAGAGTTTGAGGGTATCGAGAGTATTCCTCGTCCAGAGAACTGGGGAGCATTCGAGGTGACCCCGCATGCCATTGAGTTTTGGCAGGGACGATCGATGAGATTCCATGATCGCATCCGTTACGACCTTCTGGATGGTATCTGGCACATTACTCGTCTTCAGCCCTAGGCTGAGGAGCATGGCAACTCCTTTCACCACATATTCTCTCGACCAACTTCGCACCCGCACCAGCGCCAAGTGGAGACATTATGGACCAGACGTGCTCCCTTTGTGGGTGGCCGAGATGGACAGCACTATTGCCCCGTCGATCACCGAAGCTCTGACTGCCGCTCTCTCTGATGGTGACACCGGATATGCCTACGGTGATGCTTACGGTGAAGCCTATGCAGAGTATGCTCAGCGGCACTGGAATCTCTCGATAGACCCCGCCTACACGGTTTCTGTCATAGACGTGATTCGAGGTCTCACTTCGGTGATTAATGAGGTAACTGAGCCGGGTGCACCGATTATCTTGACCCCACCGGTGTACTATCCCTTTGGCATGATTGTGTCCGATACGAGCCGCACTCTCGTTAACGCCCCGTTGACTTCGGCTGGCCGCTTGGATGCCGAGAGCTTAGAACGCGCATTTACTGAAGCGGCGGCCATGGGCAAGGGCGGCATGATTTTGATCAGCAACCCGCACAACCCTGGTGGTGCTGTTCACACGCGTGAAGAATTGACCATGCTGGCCACTTTGGCTACCAAGCATGGCATCCGTATTCTCTCAGACGAGATTCACGCACCCTTGACCATGCCGGGCTACCAGTTCATTTCCATTTTGGATATTGCTGAAGCCCGTGATGCGATTGTGGTGACCAGCGCCTCTAAGTCTTATAACCTCGCCGGCCTCAAGGCAGCGGTGATTGTGACTCACAAAGAATCCTCCGAGTTCGTGCGCTCGATGAAGGCACAACATCTAGAAGGCCCCAGCCACCTTGGGACGATTGCGCACGTTGCCGCCCTGCGTGGGGGAGACCAGTGGCTCTCTGATGTAAATAAAGACATTGACCGCAACCGGCACTTATTAACCGAGCTCGTAAATACCTTCCTTCCTGGGGCGAAATACACCCCAGTGGAAGCAACGTATTTAGCGTGGGTAGACTGCCGCGACCTGGGCTTAGGCGATGACCCAGGCCAAGTGTTCTTAGAAAAGGGCAAGGTTGCCTTTAGCAGCGGCCATATCTTTGGCCCCGGCGGCCAGGGTCATATTCGAGTCAATATGGGAACTAGTCCAGAGATTTTGACCGAAGCAATGCGCAGGGCAGGCTCCGCCCTCTAGCTAACTGACAACTTTCACGGCATCGGTATCTGCCAACGGGGCAACACTTTGATACCGAAGGTCGGGGTTCCAGGGCTTGGCAATAATCGACATGATGGTGGCGATGGCCGCAAAGACTGCTGCCGCCAAAATGGCACTGGATGCTCCAAATTGGTCAATGCTGACACCGGCCACGGCGGAGCCTAAACCGACTCCGACCAGTTGGCCGCTGCCAATCCATGCATAGGATTCAGCCGTTTCACTAAATTTCATGGTGGCGCTGACATTGGCAAAGAGCACTGTCAGCGCAGGGGCAACGCCGAGACCGGCAATAAACAAGGTGCCGACCAACCACCAAAAGTCTGTCGAGAAGAAAGCTAACCCAAGGCCCACCATCACCACGACCATGCGCCTGGCCATCGACCACGGGGCAATAGCTTTTGGTCCCCAAAACAGGCCACCGACCAGTGAACCTAAGGCAAAGACACCAAGCACCCATCCGGCTTCGGCTCCCTTATCCCCAAAGACAGCGACAACACCTACTTCGACGGCACCAAAAGAGGCAACCAGCGCCATTCCCACAAACGTGGACACAATCACCGAGGGCTTCACAAGCACGCCACCTAAACGACGCTTGCTGCGAGGAATCTTCACTTGACCCACAGCAGGGCTGGTAATAAACCAAATACCACCAAGAACCAAGAAAGCAACGGCTGCCATGATGGCGGGAACCGTTCCAAACTGAATGGCGATAAAGGTCGTCATGACAGGGCCGACAATCCAAATGATTTCCTGTGCGGTGGCATCAAGAGAAAACAGGGGAGTCAGCAGCTTAGACGAGACCAACTTGGGGTAGATCGTGCGCACTGCAGGTTGAATGGGGGGAGTAGACACTCCAGCAATAGCCGCCAACACCAGCAACAACGGAACATTGTCCGGAAACAGCGCAATAGACGTCAATGTCACCGCACAAATAGCGATTGTCCACGTCAACAGCGGACGCATTCCAAACACGCTCATCATGCGACTGGTGATCGGACCGGCAATAGCCTGCCCCACACTCAAGACCGCCAGCACAATACCGGCAATGGCATACGAGTCATGAGCGCGTTCAACGTGGATCAAGAACGCAATAGTGAGCATGCCAAAAGGAAAACGCGCAACGAGTTGGGACACCAAAATGCGCCCCACACCACGGACTTGAAACAGCTCAGAATAACTTTTCACAACCTCACCAGTCTATTGCGCACCCCCACACTGTCCGTGGTATGCGAAACACTAGAAAAATCGAGCCTTAACTGGGGGAATGTGCCTGTGAATATGTGCATAAACCGGGCAAAGTTATCCACAACTGTGCATGACACGCCCACAACATGTAGGGATTCACAACAGAACCCAACCCCGTATATAGTGGTCAAGCACCATAAGAAGAAATCACGCGAGAAAGAGAAAAAGACGTGGGAATCACCGTCGTAAAGCGCAACGGACAGCGCGAACAATATGACGCCAACAAGATCAACTTGGCGATCGAAGAGGCATCTGCAGGCCTCCATGACAACATTGCCTGGGTTACCCAGATTGCCACCGAACTTGAAATCACTCTTTTTGATGGAATTACCACCCAACAGCTCGACGAAGCTGTCATTCAGGTAGCACTCCAAAACGTCAAAGATGACCCCGCATTCGACGTTGTTGCCGCACGCCTTCTTCTCAAAACCATCTACAAGCGTGTTCTCGGAGACTTCTCTACTCCCGAACAGCTCAAAAAACTTCACCGTGACCACTTCGCTGCCAACATCTCTCGCGGTGTTGACGAAGGGTTGCTTGACCCACGTCTGACCGAGATGTTTGACATGGACGCGCTCGCTGAGGAAATCGACCCCAGCCACGATGATCTTCTCAAGTACATCGGTGTGGTCACCTTGAACAACCGCTACGCCATCAAGGGTCGTAATGGAGACCCCCTTGAGGTTCCCCAGTACTTCTGGATGCGTATTTCTATGGGTCTGTCTCTGAACGAGAAGAACCCCACCGAACACGCCATCAAGTTCTACCGCAAGATGAGTCAGCTGGAATACCTCGCTGCTGGATCAACCCTGGTCAACGCGGGAACTATCTACCCCCAGCTTGCCAACTGTTTCGTGATGGAAATGCAAGACGACATGGAGCACATTGCCAAGACCACCCGCGATGTGATGTGGCTTACCAAGGGAACCGGTGGAATTGGTCTGTCCGTGACCAAACTGCGTTCACAGGGCTCACCTATTCGCTCCAACAACACCACCTCAACCGGTCCTATTCCGTTCATGCACACCATTGACTCCATCCTTCGTGCAGTGAGCCGCGGTGGTAAGAAGTTTGGCGCTCTGTGCTTCTACATGGAGAACTGGCACATGGACTTCCCCGAGTTCCTTGACCTTCGTCAAAACTCTGGTGACCCCTACCGTCGTACTCGTACCGCCAACACTGCTGTGTGGATCTCTGATGAGTTCATGAAGCGTGTTCAGAACGATGAAGACTGGTATCTCTTTGACCCTCTCGAGGTCACCGACCTCAACGAGCTCTACGGAAAAGCTTTCTCTGAGCGCTACAACCACTACGTGGCTGAAGCAGAAGCAGGCCGCATCAACCTCTACAAGAAGATTGGTGCCCGCGAGCAGTTCAAGCAGATCCTGATTTCCCTCCAGTCCACCAGCCACCCCTGGTTGACCTGGAAAGACACCATCAACTTACGTGCCCTGAACAACAACACCGGAACCATTCACTCCTCCAACCTGTGCACAGAAATCACTCTGCCTCAGGATGAAGACAACGTCTCGGTCTGTAACTTGGCTTCAATCAACCTCTCTCGTCACCTCACTGACGACAACAAGGTGGACTTTGCCAAGATCGCCGAAAGCGCCAAGCTTGCCGTTCGCCAGTTGGACAACCTCATTGACATCACCCGCTCCTCGGTTGATGAAGCTGACTTCTCCAACAAAGAAAACCGCGCTATTGGTCTGGGTCTCATGGGCTTCACCGACATCGTCGAGCGTTTGGGTTACTCCTACGAATCCGAAGAGGCCTATGACCTCATCGATGTGATCACCGAGCACATTTCCTACGCCGCCATCGAGGCTTCTGTGGAATTGGCCAAAGAACGCGGTGCCTACAATAATTTCGAAGGAAGCCGCTGGTCACAAGGACTCGTTCCCTTCGACAGCATTGACCTGACCGAAGCTGACCGTGGTGTTCCCATCACCGTCAACCGCAAGACCACCTTGGATTGGGATGCCCTGCGCGCCCAGGTCAAGGGCGGTATCCGCAACGCCACGTTGATGGCGATTGCTCCCACCGCATCCATCGGTCTTGTTGCCGGAACCACTCCCGGTCTGGACCCACAGTTCTCTCAGATCTTCAGCCGTGCAACCAGCTCAGGTAAGTTCCTCGAAGTCAACCGTAACCTCGTTGTGGACCTGCAGAAGCTCGGCCTGTGGGAAACCGTCCGCGAAGACTTACTCCGTAGCCAAGGTGATGTTCAGAGCCTGCCTCAGGTTCCTGACCACATCAAGGAAACCTACAAGACGAGCTTCCAGCTCTCTCCTTACTCCTTCTTAGAAGTAGCAGCGAGAGCGCAGAAGTGGATCGACCAGGCCATTAGCCGCAACATGTACCTCGAGACGCGTGATCTTGGTGACATGGTCGATATTTACTCAGAAGCGTGGAAGCGCGGAGTAAAGACCACGTACTACTTACACATGAAGCCACGCCACACGGCTGAGCAGTCCACCGTCAAGGTGAACAAATCTGAGGAAATCAGCGGCGGATCCGGTCCTAAGAAGGGCTTTGGATTCGGTGGTGGCTCAGCTGCTCCCGCAACAGCTACCGCTGTCGCAGAGCCCGCTGTCGCAGCACCTGCACGTAAAGGCTTTGGATTTGGATCATCAGGGGGTGGAAACTAATGGACAACTACACCTCAGTTGACGATTACGTCGTCCCGCTGGATCCCATGGACGCACTTCAGTGCGATTCATGCCAGTAATCCACAAGATGTAACACCTGCACCACCCGCCGCACCCCACTAACCTCGCGGGAAATGCACAGGAAACACACTTATCATTACGACACAAGGAGATATCACAATGGGAATTCTCGGTACTGGAGTCCAAGAAGGACTTATGCTCAAGCCCGTCACCTACAAGTGGGCGATGGACCTCTATGACCAGGCTGTTGCAAACACTTGGTTCCCCAACGAAATTCAGCTCGGTGAAGACATCGCCGACTTCAAGAAGATGAGCGATGAAGAACGTCACGCCATCACCTTCTTGATGAGCTACTTCAACCCCAACGAGCTCTTGGTCAACAAGGCGCTTGCTTTTGGTGTGTACCCTTACGTGAACGCACCCGAAGCACACCTCTACCTGGCCAAGCAGATGTGGGAAGAAGCAAACCACTGCATGAGCTTCGAGTACGTGCTCGAAACCTTCCCCATCGACCGTGAAGTTGCTTACAACTCCCACGTCGCAGTGCCCTCCATGGCACGCAAGGAAGAGTTCGAAGTCAAGTTCATCAAGCGCATGACGGAAGAAACTCTCGACATCAACACCACCGAGGGCAAGAAAGACTTCGTTCGCAACCTCGTTGCCTACAACGTGATCCTCGAAGGTATCTGGTTCTACTCTGGATTCATGGTGGCCCTGAGCTTCCGTCAGCGTAACTTGCTGCGTAACTTCGGTTCGCTCATGGACTGGGTCGTTCGCGACGAGTCCTTGCACCTGAAGTTCGGTATCAACTTGATCCTGACCGTTCTGGAAGAAAACCCAGACCTTCAGACTGAAGAGTTCGCTGCCGAAATCAAGCAGATGATCCTCGACGCAGTTGAGATGGAGTCCGAGTACAACCGCGACCTGCTTCCTAACGGAATCCTCGGGTTGAACTCGAACTACATCAACCAATACGTCCGCTACCTCGCAGACCGCCGCTTGGAAGAGCTTGGTTTCGAAGCAGAGTACAAGGTCTCGAACCCCGCAAAGTGGATGGCAACCGCAAACGACACCTTGCAGTTGGTCAACTTCTTCGAGTCCACCAACACCAGCTACGAGTCCAACGGCGCAACCGCCTAACAACTCGAACCCAAGCTAAAGGGGCCTTCCGGATTACCGGGGGGCCTCTTTTATTCTGGTTTTCCTAACCACAAATTCTCCTGCAAGAACCCCTCAAATTTTGTTGAGGGCTCTAGATCCATCCCGGGAGCCACATATGAATGTGCCAATACCAATACGGTATTTGTATTCCTGACCACAGCGGATAGAAGAAAATGCTCAGAAGGATTGCCAATACTCCATAGGCACTGACCCAGGCTATTCCTGCTGTTCTTCGGTGTTCTGAGTCTGTGCGTTTACCCAGAATCACGCTGATGGCGAAGGTAATGGCCAAGATCATGTATGGCTCATAGATGATTCCGTAAAACTGGAAGACGGTGCGGTTGAGGTACATCAGCCAGGGAACATAGCCTGCCAGCATGCCCATCAATATGAAGCCTTCACGCCAGGTTCGATAGCGAATCAAGCGGTAGAGCACATAAAACACTGCAATGCTTCCTGCCCACCAGATTGCAGGGTTGGCAAGAGAGGTAATCGCTGTGGAGCAGGAATCGAAGGTGCAGCCTGCTTCTCCGTTAGCTGCTGATTCGTAATACATGCTGGTGGGTCGGAGCATGAGTAACCAGGTCAACGGGTTTGCTTGATAGGAATGTGCTGTGGTGAGACCCACATGGAATTGGTACGCCGAGAGGTGATACGCCCAGAGACTCTGCGCCCAATCGGGAACCCACGCAAGAAGGCCCTCAAACCTCAGGCTGGGGTCCGAGGCCACCAGGTTTCTGTAGTAACCGCCACTGGTCATAATCCAACCGGACCAAGAGGCAACATACGTCACGACCGCAATAGGAACCATCAAGATAAACGTGACTGGTGCTTGTTTGAGGAGGGCAGCTGAGAGCCAGAAGGGAACGCCTGCTTTCTTTCGATCCAGGGCATCCATCACAACGACATAGAGGGCAAAGGCAACCAGGAAGTAG
>JBIIGO010000040.1:0-9465 GCA_044236405.1 Aurantimicrobium sp. | reverse complement strand
CACTGGTCCTATCGATACGGCACGGGATCTTTAATGCCGACCTATCGTGATGAAGGTGTTGTCCTCCGCACACACAAACTCGGTGAAGCAGATCGAATTGTTACTGTGTTGACAAAAAAACACGGCAAAATTCGTGCTGTAGCAAAGGGTGTTCGCAGAACATCCTCAAAATTTGGTGCTCGGTTAGAGCCCTTTATGGTTGCTGATATTCAGTTCTATGAAGGCAAATCCCTTGACACTATTCAGCAGGCTGAAACATTGGCGTCGTACGGCGCGAACATCGTTGATGATTACCCTCGTTTCACGGCAGCTAATGTCATGGTCGAAACAGCAGATAAAGTCACCGAACACGAGGCATCTGATCAGCAATATCTGCTGCTGCTGGGAGCTCTGCGATCCCTCTCGTTGCAAGAGCACCCCACCTCGTTAACCCTTGACTCCTATTTATTGCGTGCTCTGAGCATTGCTGGGTGGGCGCCAACATTTCTGAGCTGTTCGCGCTGTGGGGTGCAAGGAGTTCATGACAGCTTTGTAGTTCAACTCGGCGGGATGCTCTGCAGTGCGTGTACACCACCAGGGTCCGCTCACGTCTCAGAAGATGTTGTTCGCGTGCTTACTGCGTTGTTGGCCGGGGAATGGGAAGTTTTAGATAGCTACCCTGAAACCACGTGGAAACAAGCCAGTGCGTTAGTCTCGGCATATACTCAATGGCACCTTGAGCGGGGTCTAAAGTCCTTGGAGCATGTATCACCGTGAGCAAACCCACAACCCATCCTGATGCGGTGGAGTTCCGGCCACTTGATTGGACAGGACTCTATCCGCCTGTGTTTCCCGCAGGTTCGGTTCCCAACCACGTGGCCATTGTGATGGACGGCAATGGTCGTTGGGCTAATCAACAAGGTCTCACCCGGGTTGAAGGCCACAAAGCTGGTGAAGCGGCGTTGTTAGATGTTGTCGCTGGGGCTATTCAGGCCGGGGTTAAACACTTGAGTGTCTATGCCTTCAGTACAGAAAACTGGAAACGTTCCCCCGAGGAGGTTCGTTTTCTGATGGGATTCAACCGTGAGGTACTTCATCGCCGGCGAGATCAACTCAACGAATGGGGAGTGCGCGTTCGATGGGCAGGCAGAAAGCCAAAACTGTGGCCATCTGTAATCAAAGAACTACAGTTTGCTGAAGAACTCACCAAGAAAAACAGCACCCTCACACTGACCATGTGCGTGAATTACGGCGGCCGCACAGAAATTTCTGATGCCATGTCGCGCATTGCCCAAGATGTGGCAGCTGGCACAATTTCCCCACATCAGGTCACAGAAAAACTCGTGGCGAAGTATTTGTATATCCCCAATATGCCCGATGTTGATCTGTTCATTCGGTCCAGTGGAGAGCAGCGCACCTCTAATTTCCTCATGTGGGAATCGGCTTATGCAGAGATGGTGTTTTTGAACCAACTATGGCCAGCATTTTCACGAACTGACCTGTGGGAAGCCATTGAGTATTACATCGGGCGAGACCGTCGTTTTGGGGCCGCAATAGATAAGCCAACCGCGAAATAGCTGTTAGCTTCGCTTCAGGTCTTTTAGAGTCAATGCATGGCTAAACCTATTCGAGTGGTTTTTCTCACCTTTTATTACGAAGGCTGGGATGCACTCGAGGGTGTCTATCAGCGCATGCTCGATGACGAGAGATTTGACCCCATTGTTGTAGTGATTCCTCGGTGGCTCACCGGATACACCGCGTTTACTGACATTGATCGGATAGATGCGTTCTTTACCGACCGCGGTATAGACCACCTGGTTTTTGACTTTCCCGATGGAACAGAAGGGCTTGCGCAGCTCGAGCAGATGTCCCCGGATTACATATTTATCAACTATCCGTGGCAGCGCAATTACCAACCGGCATATCGGGTGGTGAACCTCGTGGGCTTCACCAAGGTCTGTTACGTCCCCTACTTCTCCACTTCTTTAGTCCAAGAACCAGGTGTGGATGGCGTTGCTCCCCACCAATACATTCAAGCTACTCATCAACTTGCTCATATGGTCTTTTTGCAAGACACAGACACTAAAGAAGCTTTCGACCAGGCCGGCAGGGCCTCCCAGGCATTCCTCACCGGAACACCAAAAATTGATGCCTTCATCCAGGCGCGAGATACCGAACAGCCGTGGTGGCCATTGGAGAGACCCGAAACGACGTTCAAGCTTATCTGGGCTCCCCATCACAGCTTTGATGACCAGTGGCTGAATTTTGGTCATTTCATGGACCAGTATGAGCATCTTTTAAGGTTTGCTCAGGACAATCCCACCGTTGACATCGTTTTTCGCCCTCATCCATATCTGTTGAGCACATTGATAGTAGAAAAGCTCATCTCCGAGGAAGCTTTGGCCTTGTGGCGACAGCGTTGGGATGAACTTCCTAATACGTTCACAGACGAGAATGCTCCAATGGTGCCTTTGTTGTTAGCCTCCGACGCTATGCTCACAGATGGTGTCTCATTTATTGGTGAATATCCGGTGATTACCGGAAAACCAGCCATTTTCTGGGAAAAAGACCAACACTGGGCTTTTTCTCGCATCGGAGAACGTGCTGCTGAGACAGCTATTCGTGTCCACAGCTGGGACGAGGTATCGCACGCGCTTTCGCAGGCGCAGCACGGGGCACTTCCTTCACGAAAGAAGGAAATTGCTTCCTACATTTCAGAACTTCGACCAACTCAGACCAGTGCTGCTGAAGCAATTGTCGAATTGGTCCTTGATGATTACGCTGCAACCCCTTAGCTCACGTGGGATACTTGTTACACGGGAGATATGACGATGACTGGTGTGACAACAACGCTGCGAGCAGGGAACCTCAATATAGGTCCGATTCAAGCCGAGGTCCCTGTTGTGTTGGCTCCTATGGCGGGCATTACCAATATGGCGTACCGTCGGCTCTGCCAAGAACAAGGCACTGGAATCTTCGTGTCCGAAATGATTACCTCGCGTGCGCTCGTGGAACGAACTCCAGGTTCCATGCATTTGATCCAAACTCATCCTGATGAAAAGGTCCGCTCTATTCAGCTCTATGGAGTCGCCCCAAAGACGGTGCGCGAGGCCGTCACTATGCTGGTGGCAGAAAATCGTGCAGATCACATTGACCTAAACTTTGGGTGCCCAGTTCCCAAGGTCACCCGCAAGGGTGGCGGAGCTGCTTTGCCCTGGAAAAAATCACTCTTTCGAGAGATTGTGGAAGAAGCAGTAAAAGCGGCCGGGGATATCCCATTGACCATCAAGATGCGCAAGGGAATTGACTCGGACCACCTGACATATATTGAGGCAGGAAAAGCTGCCGAAGGAGCAGGGGTTTCCGCTATCGCGCTGCATGGGCGAACTGCCAGTGAATTTTATTCAGGCCATGCGGACTGGAATTCAATATATGAACTCAAGCAAGCCATCACCAGTGTTCCTGTTTTAGGAAATGGAGACATCTGGTCAGCTGAGGATGCCCTGAGGATGATGGATGAAACAGGTTGCGATGGAGTTGTTGTCGGACGCGGATGCTTAGGGCGCCCTTGGCTTTTTGCCGAGCTGGAAGCAGCTTTCAAAGAACGCGCAGGTATTCAAGAGCCGGGTCAGCGCATTCAGCCCACCCTGGGGTATGTCTCTGAGACCCTGCGGCGTCACCTTGTCTTGCTCACAGAGTTTTTTGACAGTGAAGAACATGCCTGCCGGGACATTCGCAAACACATGGCATGGTATTTCAAAGGCTACCCAGTGGGGGGAGATATTCGATCTCAGCTTGCTCAGGTGACGAGTCTTCAACATCTTGATGACTTGTTAGGTCAATTAGATCCACATGTTCCCTATCCGGGCGCTGACGCTGAAGGTCAGCGTGGCCGTCAGGGAACACCCAAAAAGCCCGCTCTTCCCCACAATTGGCTGGACTCCCAAGAACTCAGCTTTGACGAACAATGCACTGTTGCCCATGCTGAAATAGATGCGAGCGGGGGATAAATGTCAGAGACATCATCCCTCTCCTCCGAACAGGTCAGTGAAGGGTATCTTCCCTGGGACACCCAGCGAATGCTCCCTGAAGAACATTCGTCTCGTCGAAGTGATTTTGCCCGAGATCGTGCCAGGCTTCTTCATTCAAGTGCATTGAGAAGGCTTTCGGCCAAAACCCAAGTTCTTTCTCCCACAGCAGGACTGGACTTTGCCAGAAACAGGCTGACACACTCACTTGAAGTTGCTCAGGTAGGACGAGAGATTGCTGGTCGCTTAGGGCTCGATCCTGATGTTGTCGATACAGCATGTTTGGCTCACGATATTGGTCATCCTCCCTTTGGTCACAACGGAGAAAAAGCGCTTTCTGAATGGGCACAGGACATTGGGGGGTTCGAAGGAAATGCACAAACCCTTCGTGTATTGACTCGACTTGAGCCCAAAGTTTTTGACTCGACGGGCATAAGCTTTGGCTTGAACCTCACCCGCGCAAGTTTGGATGCCAGTACGAAGTACCCCTGGCCACAAAACACAGCTCTGGTGGATCCCACAGGGCGTGAAAAATTTGGTTTCTACGCAGACGATGTTGCCGTTTTTGAGTGGATGCGCCAGGGGGCACCAGATCGACGTCGCTGTATCGAGGCTCAAGTAATGGATTTGAGCGACGATATTGCCTATTCAGTTCACGACTTTGAAGATGCCGTCTTCAATGGGCATGTCGATGCCAAGGCTCTCAGTGCACGGGTCAACCATGAGGATGTTGTTGATGCCATGTTCGAATGGGTCGGTGGCGAATTTAGTCACGAAGATCTCATTGCCGCTTTTGACCGGCTCGACACCTTAGAGGTGTGGGTAGACGATTGGGATGGTTCCAGGATTTCCCAAGCCAAACTCAAAAACCTCACCAGTCAGCTCATTGGCAGATTTGCTCGGGCTGCCGTCGATGCAACCAGACAGAGCTATCCTGACGTCTCTTTGGTCAGGTTTGGGGGCGATGTTGTTCTTCCTGCAGAGTATCGAGCAGAAATTGCCGTTCTTAAAGGAATTGTTGCCGCGTTCGTGATGACAACCGATAGCAGGCAGCCTGTCTATACCCGTCAGAGAGAAATTTTGACGGATATCTGTGACGAGCTCTATCGAACAGGAGCAACACATCTAGACAGACATTTTGCGGACGAATGGCTGCTGTGTGAAGACGATGTTGCGCGCAAACGTGTTGTGGTCGATCAGGTTGCGAGTTTGACGGACCAATCTGCATTCTCCTGGCATGACCGTCTCATTTCTTTAGATTCTCAGGTGATCGCATAATGGCGGGACGCATTAGACAGGCTGATGTGGAAGAACTGAAGCATCGGGTCAATATTGCTGATGTGGTTGGAGATTACGTCACGCTCAAAAGTGCCGGAGTGGGGTCGATGAAAGGGCTATGCCCTTTCCACGACGAACGCTCACCTAGTTTCCATGTCAGACCTCAAGTTGGCTACTACCACTGCTTTGGGTGTGGGGAGAGTGGCGATGTCTACTCCTTCGTTCAAAAAATGGATCACCTCACCTTTACCGAGGCCATCGAACGACTGGCACAACGAATTAACTTCGAACTCCACTACGAGGAGGGGTCTTCAGCGTCGTCTGAAGGGGGAAACCGCACGCGAATTTTGGCAGCGAACGCCGCTGCGGCTGCATTTTTTGTTACTCAACTGGCAACCCCTGGGGCAGCAGAAGCCAGAACATTCTTAGGGCAACGAGGCTTTGATAAGGCAGCTGCTGAACAGTTTGGATTGGGGTATGCCCCCAAAGCGTGGAATGACCTCAGAGACCATCTCAAAACTTTAGGTTTCACCCAAGAAGAGATGCTGCAGGCAGGATTACTTTCCCAGGGAGAAAAAGGGGCGTACGACCGCTTTCGCGGACGTGTTATCTGGCCCATTCGGGACACCACCGGTCAAACGATTGGTTTTGGAGCTCGCAAACTTTACGAGGACGACCAAGGACCAAAATATTTGAATACACCGGAAACCCCGGTGTACCACAAAGCACAAGTTCTCTATGGTCTGGATTTAGCCAAACGAGATATTGCTAAATCTCGCCAGGTTGTCGTGGTCGAAGGATATACCGATGTGATGGCTGCACACCTTTCGGGTGTCACTACAGCTGTTGCAACCTGTGGAACAAGTTTTGGGGTAGACCACATCAAACTCATTCGCCGCATCATGGGGGATGATTCTGGGCTCGGTGAAGTCATCTTCACCTTTGACCCAGATGCTGCAGGTCAGAAAGCAGCCCTGAGGGCTTTCGCTGAAGAGCAACGTTTCGCGGCTCAAACATATGTTGCTGTTGCTCCTGAGGGCCTAGACCCGTGCGATTTGCGCTTGGCAAAGGGGGAGCAAGCCGTCAGAGATTTGATGGATGCGAAAATCCCCATGTTTGAATTCGTAATGAGACAAATTCTCTCCCGATACAACCTCGACACTGTTGAGGGGCGTGTGGCAGCTCTGCGTGAAGCGGCACCTGTTGTCGCTGATATTCGTGATGCGGCATTGCGACCTGGATACACCAGAGAGCTTGCACGCCTGACGGGTGTTGATGTTTCTGAAGCCACAACAGCAGTGTCGCAGGCACGAAAACAATCCCGCTCTAAAGGAATGTCAACAAGCCCCACTGGAGTTCGAGAAGGGTATGCAGGAGCTCCTGCTTCGCCTACGCAGCAGCCTGAAGACAGTGAGAGTTCCCAGCCAGACGCCCCGCTAGTTTTTGATCTGAAAAACGACCCCTCAACTCGGTTGGAAAAAGAAGCGTTGATGGCGTTGGTTCAGTTTCCCCTGTTTGTGGGCAAGGACTTAGCTGTAGATGCAACACAGGCAGCCATGATGGATCCCAACTTGGCTACGATTAGGGACGCCATAGGGGCGAATGTGGAATCGTTTGCTGGGGATGATTGGATTGACCGTTTACAAGCAGATATCCCAGTGGATTACAAGCCTCTTCTGACGCAGTTAGCCGTGACGCCCCTTCCGCAACGAGAAGCAGCGCAGGCAGAAACCTATTGCAAGGCAGTTGTCATCTCCTTGGTTGAACGTGATTTGGTGCGTCGAAAATCAGAATTGGTCGGACGTTTGCAACGCACGCCAATTGATCAAGGTGAAGTAAGCCGAGAAATACAACGAGAGTTACTGGAACTTGAAACAAAACGTCGAGCACTTCGAGGTGATGATTAGTGAAGATTCGTGAAAAAGACTGTGTGTGTCAAACACCTCAACACACTGCTGTCCTTGGTGATGAAGAAACCTCGCGCCGAGCACCTTCTGTCGAGGTGGGCCCCATCGCAGTACTCCCAGAAAATCATGATGATACTTTTACTGGTGGCTCAGACCAGTTTCGTGAAGCCGTCATAGAATCCGGTGGAACCCTCCACGAACTTTCTCCAGAAACAAAAGGTTTGGTGTGGCTGTCCTATAAAAAGTCTTCCGATTTAGCAGAGGTGCTTGCCCAAAATCCGCAGCTGACATGGGTGCAATTGCCGTGGGCTGGGGTGGATGCTTTTGCCGATCTTTTGAAGCAGTATTCCTTACCTACTCGCGTCTTTACCAGTGCTAAGGGAGCCTATGCACAACCCGTCGCAGAGCATGCCGTCGCAATGTCTCTGGCGCTTCTTCGCCTCTTTCCTCGCAGAACACGAGCGACCAGCTGGGATGCTGAACCTAAAGGAGTTTCCCTTTTTGGAAAGAATGTCACCATCATTGGTGCCGGGGGGATCGCTAGAGAAATAATCCGCCTGCTTGAACCTTTCCACACCCGAATCACCGTGGTCAGACGCTCAGCAGGCAGTGTTCCCGGGGCATTTCGAACTGTTACAACTGATCGCCTAGAAAATGTTCTCCCAGACTCTGATGTAGTGATAGTTGCGGCGGCATCCACGTCTGAAACTCGTCATCTTTTTGGCGCTTCTGAGTTTGCGCTGATGAAAAAAACTGCAGTCTTTGTAAACATTGCTCGAGGAGCACTCGTTGATTCTGCTGCGTTAGAGCAGGCACTAAATTCAGGCCAGATTATGGGTGCTGCCATAGATGTGACTGAACCGGAACCTCTTCCAGATGGTGATCCATTGTGGACTGCTCAAAACATCTTGATCACCCCACATATGGCTGATACGCCGGAGATGACAGGCCCCCTACTCGTTGAACGAATTCGCACTAATGTTGCTGCGTTTGTGACGGGATCGACGTTTACAGGTGTCGTCGATACGGAAGCTGGTTACTAGATCCGGAGTGGATTTGTGGATGTCGAACCAGTGGTAATGTAGACACCGCTGAATAAAGCAATCCTCGATAGCTCAATTGGCAGAGCAGCCGGCTGTTAACCGGCAGGTTGATGGTTCGAGTCCATCTCGGGGAGCCAACATCTTCATATACTTTTTTCATGTGGATTAACTCCTTTGAAGAACGGCTCTCTGGTGGGCATCCGAACTCATTAGGAAATACCGTTGACGTTGTTGATGACATCTTGGCCGATCGCAGCGCTTTAGAGCTTCTTTTTCAGTGTTATGGCAGTGACGATCCTGTCGTTCGATTACGAGTCTCTAATGCTATGAAAAGAGTGTGTAAGGCCCATCCTGATTGGGTTGCTCCTTACCTTGATCGACTGATATCCCAAACCTCAATAATTGATCAAGCGTCAACCAAGTGGACACTATCTACGCTGTTTATGCTTTTGGATACCTATATGAGCCCTCAGCAACGTAAAGCCGCCATTACCGTCATGAAAAACAACCTGCTCTATGACGATTGGATTGTTCAAAATACAACTGCGGACTCCTTGTTTTACTTTGCGAAGTCATCACCTGAATTATCCGCATGGCTTGTGCCACAACTACAGGTTTTGCAATCGAGTAGACACAAATCCGTCTCACGACGCGTGACGAAAATTCTGTCGGCTCTTGAGGGGTAATAACCTCTCACCAAGCTCGTAAAGCGCACTCACATCAGTTAGATTTATCCTCGTGAGTTTGGCGCCAGAGCAGTGACATTTACTCCTGCTGAGAAGAATGCATTTCGCACGGGTATTTCCGTGGGAATCGCCGTCGCGGCATATGGCATTTCATTCGGTGCTCTTGCCGTTGCGGCCGGGCTCGACATTCTCCAAACCTGCTTTCTCAGTTTGGTGCTTTTTTCTGGTGGCTCGCAGTTTGCGTTGATTGGCATTATTGCCTCCGGAGGCGTAGCCGCAGGAATTCCGGCTGTGGCATCCAGTAGTTTTTTGGCGCTGCGAAATGGTATCTATGCCATGAGAATGGCTCCTCTTGTCGGAACAGGACCTTGGTGGAAAAGAATTGCAGCAGCACACCTGACCATTGATGAATCAACCGCTGTGGCACTTGCACAAAAAGAGTTGCCTGCCCAACGCGTCGGGTTTTGGACAACTGGTTTTGCCATTTTTATCGGGTGGAACCTTGCGACACTTTTGGGCGCTTTGTTGGGAAATCTTATCGGTG
>JBIIGO010000039.1:0-9484 GCA_044236405.1 Aurantimicrobium sp. | reverse complement strand
CGAGTTAGCAGCTGATGTTGGCGCAGACACCGTTGTTGTCCACCCGCCCTTTCGCTGGCAAACAGGATATGCAGAACGATTCCTCGACATTGTTCGACAAACGAGCGAAAAAACGGGAATTACTATCGCGGTAGAAAACATGTTCCCCTGGAAAGTGCGCAACTCATCAGTGCAGGCATATGCTCCAGGACCAGACCCCAGAGAGCTTGACTGTGATGCCATCACCTTGGACTTCTCACACGCAGCCCTTTCCGGTCATGACAGCCTTGAACTAGCCCGCGATTACGGGGACAGGCTTAAGCACGTTCACCTCACAGACGGCTCTGCGGCAGCTGACGATAATCGGATTTTTGATGAGCACCTCTTGCCTGGCTACGGCAAACAACCTGTTGCTGAAGTGTTGAATTATCTCGTTCAGAGCGAGTGGTCTGGCCATGTCGTCGCAGAGGTTAACACGAGAAAAGCCAAGGATGACGAGGAAAGACTCGCTCTCTTAGTGGAAACACTCAACTTTGCGCGTCTCCATTTAGGCCAATCAGTTACGTCGCGGTAGCTGACTTTCGCCAGCGAATTCCTGCGGCGATAAATCCATCGAGATCGCCGTCAAAAACATTGCTGGGGTTATTTACTTCGTACTCGGAGCGTAGGTCTTTGACCATTTGATAGGGAGCTAAAACATAGCTGCGCATTTGGTCGCCCCAACTAGCGGTGATATTTCCAGCTAATTCCTTTTTCTTGGCATTTTCAGCTTCACGTTGTAACAACAGCAACCGAGAGGTGAGTACCCGCATCGCAGCGGCACGGTTTTGAATCTGGCTTTTCTCGTTTTGACAGCTCACCACAATCCCGGAAGGAAGGTGGGTGATGCGAACAGCTGAATCGGTCGTATTCACAGACTGTCCGCCCGGACCTGAGGAGCGAAAAACATCAACACGAATGTCATTTTCTGGAATTTCTATCTCGGCAGCTTCTGGCATGAGAGGAACAACCTCGACAGCAGCAAAAGAGGTTTGTCTTTTCCCCGCTGAATTAAACGGACTCATGCGAACAAGACGGTGTGTTCCTGCCTCCACAGAAAGAGATCCAAAAGCGTAAGGCGCATCTACTTCGAATGTCGCTGACTTTATCCCGGCTTCTTCGGCATAACTGGTATCTAAGACATTGACGGGGTAATTGTGTTGTTCAGCCCACCGCACATACATGCGCAGCAGCATTTCAGCGAAGTCGGCAGCATCGACTCCTCCGGCACCAGAGCGAATGGTCACCACAGCAGGATAGGAGTCATATTCACCGTTGAGAAGTGTTTGAACTTCTAACTCGGATAACACAGCTGTAATGCTCTCGAGCTCTGTGAGTGCTTCATCAGCGGTTGTCTGGTCTCCGGCCTCGTTCGCGAGCTCAATTAAGACTTCCAAATCATCGAGGCGCTGGGCAATACTGGTGAGTTTTGTCAGCTCGCTTTGGCGGTGGCTCAGTTCACTGGTTACTTTTTGTGCCTGAGTGGGGTTATCCCATAAATCGGGAGCCTCGGCGAGTTCGGTCAAACGAGAAATTTCAGAACGCACAAACTCAAGATCCAGGACTGCTGAAATATCAGCAAAAGTTGAACGAAGATCTTTGATGCGTTCAGAAAAATCAATATCTAGCATGGTCACTCCAGACTATCGAAGGCGACCCTCATCACCCGACACTGCTGAAGAAGCTCTAGGCTCATAGAGCAATGAGTGAGAAAAAAATACCCTTCCAGCTTCGACAAGCTGCTCTGCCGGTATATCTACCCACATTGCTCTTCTCTGCCGGTGAAGCAGCATTTATTCCCATCGTTCCTGCCATTGCCCAAAATGTTGGGGCGTCCTTGGCCACTGCAGGTTTGGTTGCAGGAATGCTCACCATCGGAATCGTGCTGGGAGATATCCCCAGTGGATGGATCATTTCACGGGTGGGAGAACGAGCAGCCATGCTCTGGTCCACCCTGTTGGCATTAATGGGTTCTGGCTTAGCATTGCTGGCAACTAATCCCACTGTGTTGGGGTTAGGTGTATTGCTTATCGGCATCGCAACGAGTGCTTTTGCCTTGGCCAGGCATGCTTTCTTGACGAGCTTTGTTCCGCTGACATATCGCGCCAGGGCGCTTTCCACACTCGGCGGAATGTTTAGAGCAGGAGCTGTTATTGGCCCCTTGGCAAGTGCTCTCGCTATTTCGCTCAGTGGCCAACCGCTTGCGGCGTTCTGGCTGATGGTTCTCTTCACTCTTGGCGCTGCCGCCGTGTTGTTATTCATGCCAGATCCCGAAAAGACATTTGGAACAACGAAAAAAGTTCGCGATCCTCGCGGTGAATTTGTGACACCTGGTGAACTCGAAGCAGAGCTTGAAACTGTTGGCCTGTTTGCAGCCGTGAAAAAGTATTTACCTGTCTTAGCCCGCCTTGGTGGCGCCTCCGCCTTGGTTATGGCCTTGCGTTCGGGGCGAGCTGTGATTTTGCCCTTGTGGGCGGTGAGCATCGGGATTTCAGATGCAAACATTGCCTTAATTATTGGACTTGCCACGGCCGTTGACTTTGCGTTGTTCTTTGCCAGCGGTCAGATTATGGATAAGTGGGGACGACTAGCTTCGATTGTTCCTTCGATGGTTGTGATGTCCTCGGCTTTTTTCATTCTTGCCAGCACGCAGGATCTGTCGAATCATGTTGCCTGGTTTATTGCTTCAGCCTTTATTGTCGCGATTGGTAATGGAATCGGGTCAGGGATTCTCTTGACACTGGGAAGTGACTTAGCCGATAAGAAAAACCCAGCTCCTTTCTTAGGTGCCTGGAGATTTGTGACTGATTCTGGTGCGGCCCTGGCACCACTAGGCATCGCTTCGCTCACCGCGGCAATATCTTTGGGAGCTGCAGCCTTTGCCGTCGGCATCGCCGGGGTCATCGGCACCATCATGATGGTGGCGTATGTACCGCGTTACATTTCTCGCACAAAGTAGTTGTTAACGAACGTGAGCTGCGTAATGGATATCCATTCCGCAGCTCACGTTGGTTGAGTAGAAATTACTCGGAGGCAGCTAGCGCCTTCATAAGAGCCTCAGTCAGTGCAGCATCTGCTGCACCATAGGCGGCCCAGTCACCAGCAATACGAGCTTGCTCGCGTTGCTCAAGAGCTACTTGAGCATCAGCCAGAGCAGCTTGAAGTGCTGGGTTGCTTGAGGTTCCTCCCGAGGAAGGGGTTTCTGGACTCTCAGGAGTGTCGTTTGCTGGTTCATCAACACCAGCGTTTCCACCAAAGAGGACATCCAGTGCTTGCGGCAGGGTGTCTTCGAAGGCAATCTTGTCACCGAAAGCCACAAGGATCTTCTTCAAAAGCGGATAGCTGGTGTTACCTGTGGACTGGATATACACCGGCTGAACATAGAGCAAACCGCCACCTACTGGCAGTGTCAACAGGTTACCCTTGAGCACATCAGTTGAACCTTGCTGGAGCAAGTTAAGTTCACTTGATACAGCAGGGTCGGCATTGAAGTTGTTTTGAACCTGACCTGGACCAGGAACGGTAACGTCCTTCGGGAGAGTCAGCAAGCGCAGCTTGCCATAGTCTGCTGACTTTTTACCTGCTTCAGCACCTGCATCAGAATCTGCAACAAAGTATCCGGTCAGAACGTTACGGGTTGACGTTCCCGAAGCTCTGGGGATATACGTGCTGTAGATCGAATAGGCAGGAGCATCCGTGGTAGGAACCTTCATCGACAGGTAATACGGAGGCTGATACGTGGTCAGATCAGTGTTTGCCGTGGGATCGTTAGGAGTAACCCATGCGTCATCACTGGAATAGAAGGATCCGGGATCTGTCACGTGGTACGCGCCCAAAATGGAACGTTGAGCTTTGAACAGGTCTGTGGGATAACGAACGTGTGCCATCAAATCTGCTGACATCTCGCTATAGGGTTTGAGCGATGAGGGATAAATCTTCTGCCATGCCTTCAAGAGAGCATCTTCTTCATCCCAGGCATAGAGCGTCACAGATCCATCAAAAGCATCAACTGTTGCTTTGACAGAGTTACGGATGTAGTTGACGTTGTCTAGACCAAACGCGTTAGCAGCGACTCCTTGATCACTGGTGAGTGCAGAGAGACTTTCCACGTTGGAGTAGGGGAAGTTTTCACTGGTGGTGTATCCGTCGATAATCCACATGATCTTCCCGTCGACCACACTGGGGTAGGGGTCAGAATCCAAAGTCAAATACGGAGCAACTTTCTGCACGCGCTCAAGAGGATTACGGTCATAAATGATTTGAGACTCGTTTGTCACAGCATCAGAGAGCAAAATCTCTTCGCTTTGGAACTTCAAGGCATAAACCAGTCGCTTGAAAACGTTGTCGAGCTTGGGCCCACCGTCACCAGCGAAAGTTGTGTAAACCTGCTCGTTTTCTCCCGAGGAAGAGGGGTAATCAAGTTCGACAGGTTTAGCGCTCGATGTTGCTCCCACGATGGAGTACAGAGGTGAGTTTTCACCAAAGTACACACGAGGTTCAAATTCACCAAGCTTGCCACTGGTAGGGATACCGGCTTCCATGAAGACGGGCTGACCGTCGACAGTGTTCTCTGTACCAAAAGCAGAAACGAGGCCATATCCGTGGGTATAGACCAGGGTGTTGTTGTACCAGCTCTGAGAAGAACCGATACCTGCTTGGTTAAGCTCACGCAGAGCAACGACGGCATCTTGGGTCACACCATCGATGGTGTACCGGTCAACATCAAGTCGAGGTGAGAATGCGTAGTACTGCTTGAACTGTTCAAGCTGAGCAAAAGAGGCGCTCACTAGCGCGGGATCAAGAATACGAATACTTGCTGTGGTCTCTGCATCCTCACGCAATGCCCCAGGTGTTGCATCCGTAGTGGCGTTGTAGGGAATCTTCTCTACGCTGCTCAGGCCATAGCCTTCTCGCGTGAATTCGATGTTGCGCGCAATGTAGGGCTCTTCCAGGCTTCGCTCAGAGGGGTCTACAACGAATCGTTGAACAATCCAGGGGTAACCCATGGTCAGGATGAGACCAGACACAACGAGCATGGCCGTGCCAACTAAAGACAGACGCCATCTGCCATTGAAGGCGGTCACGATAAAGAGCAACGCAACCAAGAGCGCAATCGCAGAAAGAATCTGGAGTCCAGGAATAACCGCATTGACATCGGTATAGGTCGCACCGGTAATCAAGCCTTGAGGCCTTACCAAGGTTGCGTATTGGTCTAGCCAGTAACTGACTGCTTGCAAAGCAATATAGATTGCGGCAATCAGCGCTAACTGGATACGAGCAGCTTTACCCACACGCAGCTCACGGCGGGAGAAGGAGATAGATCCATAGACGTAGGCCGTGACAAGCGTTGCCAAACCTGCTAATAAAACAACCGCAGAGAAGAAGGCCACGACTGCTTGATAAAAAGGCAGATCGAAAAGATAAAACGAGACATCAAGGTTGAATTGAGGATCTTTTTGACCAATAGGTTCTGAGTTCCACCACAACATTGTTTGTGGCCATCTAGAGGCTGTGGACAGACCGGCAAAAACGCCTAACACGACTGGAATTAGCCATGTCAACAGCTTGCGCAGTGGTTCGATGACTTCTTGGTATCGATCTAACTGAGAATTGAGCTTGGCGTATACCGGTCTCATTCGATAGGCAAGAGAAATGGCAACCCAGACGGGGATAGCCATGGCAATAAAGCCAGCCACAAAGAACGCCGCCGCCGCAGCCCACTGGGTGAACAAGACATTGACGAACCCAAGCTGTTCAAACCACAACACATCGGCGTAGACCGATGCAAAGGCGAAGAAAGCCACAATCAGGACAACCAGAACCCCAATGGTGATAACTAAGGGACCAGGCTTACCTGTTCGGCGTGCGGGTGAAGATACGTTACTCACTCTGTGACCTCATTCATGTGTTTATCCAACTCAATTCTGGCACGTATCAAACGTGCCTAATTCCGCATTCTTAATTCCTGCTTGATCACCGTGTTCGGTGATAAATGCCAACACTTCTTGCGCTTCATCAAGAGTTGACACAGCGAAGATATCTAGCCCTGGGGGGACGTTATCAATCACATCTGGACAATTACCTTGAGGCACAAAAACAAAGTCTGCCCCGGCTTTTTGAGCACCATAGAGTTTTTGTCGAACACCGCCGATTGCACCCACATTTCCTTGTGGATCAATCGTTCCTGTTCCCGCGATGTGGTACCCACCAGTGAGCTGACCTGGGGTCAGCTTGTCAATGATTCCCAGTGAGAACATCAGCCCCGCAGAAGGTCCGCCAACATCGTCGAGACGAATGGTGATGTCAAAAGGAAATTCATACACATTGGCAGCACCAATTCCAAAGACAACATTGCCCTCCACCTCAATAGGAGTGATGGTTGTCACAAATTCGTCCTGCCCACGCAAATATGTCACTTCTGCGGGGGTCGAGGTGCCATGTTCGTCAAGGAGTTGCCTCAGCTGTGGAACGCCATTGACGGGAGTGCCATTGAAGAAGGTGATGACATCGCCTTCTTGGAGGCTTTCTTTGGCGGGAGAGTTGTCAGAGAACCCCACTACTTCAACTCCCACCACGACGTCATATCCCAGGCTTGTGAGAGCTGCGGCAATGGCATCTTGCTGAGAATTCACCATCTGGGCGGTCGTGGCCTCTTCACGCTCTTCAGCTGTTTCGTTAGGAGGGAAGATGGAATCAACAGGAACGACAGCTTTGGCAGGGTCGAACCAGGTGCCAGAAATTTCAAGCCACGAAGGGGTGGACTCCGGGTTTCCCAATACGGATACGGTAAGCAGGTCCAACTGCCCATCTGTGGGATAGGTTGGGGCACCGTCGATAGCAATCAACGGTATTTTGTCCTTTTTCTCGCTGTCTTCAGGGTCTGTCACTGTGACGGTCCCCAAGGTGTCAAACCAGGGACCTGGTTGTTCAATGACGTACGCGGTGGGCACTGCAGCCAGGGCTAGCACAAGAATGAGGGAACCAACGAGGAGAGTAATCCCCCGTGACCGTCTTTTCTGCGAGGGTGTTTTTTCTCGTGGCGACGCAGGCATCGATGCAGCATCATCGTTGAAAAGGGCCACGGTCTGTGCTCCCCTTTCTGTGAACAATTAGGTGCACTCTCCCAGCGTGCCATCTTCACCTGAGTATTTCCCTAGTGTTCGCGCCCAGCGCACGGTATTTCACGCAGAAATTCAGACAATTACCACCAATGCAGGTTAACGTTGAGATACACCAGCCCGAGGGAAAGACATGTCTGACGAGAACGAACGCTCCGCAGAGGACGAATTCCGCGACATGATTCGCGATATTCTCTCCGGAAAAGAAGGCGTTGATACGAGCAAACTTGCCGAAGCAGCTGGGCTTCCCTCAGATCCTGCCAGTGTGGCAAACATCATTAGGCAGTTTCAGACGGCCATGAATGCCTCCTCTTCCGGTGATGGGATCAATTGGTCCATGGCCACCGAACAAGCAAAGTCATTTGCCCTCTCAACAGTTCAACCTGTCTCTGCGATTCAACGTGCAGAAGTAGACCAAGCCTTTCATGTGGCTAGTTTGTGGCTAGCTGATGTGACCTCCATTTCAGACCTCGCCGAATCCCCCACCCTGATTACCCGCCTGGAGTGGATAGAAAAAACGATGCCTCTGTGGACTCAGCTTGCCGAGCCAGTTGCAAACAGTATTGCTCGAGCACTCACTGACTCGCTCTCAGATCAAGCACCGGAAGAAATGAAGGGAATGATCGCGGGAGCTTCCCAGCTGATGAAACAAATTGGTGGGACCTTATTCGCGATGCAATTAGGTCAGGTCGTTGGCCAGCTTTCCACCGAAGTAGTTTCTGGAGGAGATGTCGGCATTCCATTGCTCGATGAGGGACAAGCTGCTCTGTTGCCTCAAAACATGGATGAGTTTGGTGCAGGACTGGATATCCCGATGGATCAAGTTCATTTGTACTTGGCTGTTCGGGAGCTTGCCCATGCCAGATTATTCCGTCATGCCAAATGGTTGCGTTTGAATCTGATTTCAGCCATTCAAGATTTTGCTCGAGGAATATCGATTGATGTCGCCAGGGTGGAAGATATTGCCGGTAATTTTGACCCGCAAAACCCTGACGAGCTCAAAGAAGCCTTATCTTCTGGTGCATTAATCCCCCCCAAAACAGACGAGCAACTTGCCGCATTGAACAGGCTAGAAACCCAACTTGCCCTCATTGAAGGCTGGGTGGATGTTGTCACCACACACGCAACAAATAGATTGCCCAGGGCTGGTGCTTTGGCAGAAACAGTTCGTCGACGCCGAGCCTCCGGGGGTCCAGCTGAATCTGCTTTCGCCACCTTGGTGGGTCTGGAGTTACGTCCGCGCAGGCTTCGGGAAGCAACGATTTTTTGGCAAGCCGTCACAGACGCTGTCGGAGCTGAAGCTCGAGATGATCTCTGGGCTTACCCTGACATGATGCCAACCTCAGAAGATCTTGATAACCCAGACCGTCTTATCGCCAAACTCACCTCAGTTGCTCAGGGTGAGCCTCAAGAGCAAGACGATATGGACAAAGCGTTAGCTGACCTTCTTGATGGTAAAGATTTTGGTTCCCCTGAGGAGCCTGTGGATGATTCAGAAAAACCATAGGTCATCTGCTGCATTCTTCGCAGCATGATAAAACTCAACCCCACGTTTCCCCTTATCTGGCGCTCTCCCACCAGCATTCAAATTGGCATTGATCGACCGCTTGCGATTGCCGAATCGATAACACTGGGACAAGAACGTTTTCTCTCTGCCCTGCGAACTGGAATCCCCGAGCATTCTCTTCATGCCATAGCGAAAGAATGTTCTCTCAATGCTGCCGAGCTCCAGTCAACACTTGCTCTGTTCTCGGAGGCTTGTCGGCCAGAATCCCGCTTACCACGATGGCGGATCTGTCTTGATGGCAGTCACGGCGCGATAGGCAGTATGGGAGAAATCTTTTCGCGACTAGGCCACAACGTCGTGACTGCCGAGGCAACGTCTGAACCACACGCAGACGTTGTGTTCCTGATTGCTGACTTTGTCCAACCGCTTCATCGAAGCGGAGATTGGCATCGCCGAAACAAACCTCATATCCCTGTCACATTTGGTGACGAGGTGGTAGAAATTGGTCCCATCTTGGGGTTAGAAGATGCTGCACCGTGTGCGACGTGTATTGCTCTTGCCAGAAGAGATAGGGACAGTGCATGGCCAGTTATGGCCACCCAACTCGCGGGAATGTTTTCAGCATTGCCGACAGTACTGGTTGTTCACGAAGTCACGACAATTCTTGCCAGATGGGTTACACACCCTGACACCCTAGGTATCTCTGCTTACCACTCAGTTGTGATTGATGTGGCGACAGGACATAGGGAACTACGCAGTTTTAGCGTGCATGCTGAATGTGCGTGCCAAACTCTTCCACAAAACGCGACGGCTGACGTCCCGTAGAAGTTTTGGTGCCATA
>JBIIGO010000038.1:0-9587 GCA_044236405.1 Aurantimicrobium sp. | reverse complement strand
AAAGTCCCGCATTCCTCGGGGTGGATTAACCTCTGTTGCCATATCTCTATTCTGCCTCGCGAATGTCTTCTTGGAGCTCACGCAGACGAATCCGCAGGGCGCGTTCCGCGTCGAACCCCTGTGCTTTGGCCGAGGAAACGATGGAGAGTAGGACAGATCCAATCTCATCCTCGTTGTCCCACAACGGAGCATCAGGAAGGTGTTGAGGCGGTAACCCAACGCCATCTGCTTTGCCGAGCAGTTTGTCCGCGAGCGCTAGTGCAGGCATGGATTGGGGAATCCCGTCGAGAGTGGAAGTTCGTCCAGGTTTCTCTGCTTTTTTGAGGTCGTCCCAGAACTCCATAACATCTTCTGCGGTTTCTGCTGTGCGGTCTCCGAAGACATGTGGGTGGCGACTAATCATTTTGGCACTCATGTGTGCAGCAACATCTTGGATGGTGAAATCTTCTCCGGGTGTGGTGGAGGCAATGTCGGCATGAAAAAGCACCTGGTAGAGCACATCTCCGAGTTCTTCGATCATCTCGTCCCGGTTGCCTGATTCGATGGCATCGATGAGTTCGTAGGTTTCCTCCACGAGGTATTTGATCAGCGACTCGTGAGTTTGTTCCGCATCCCAGGGACATCCACCTGGCGCACGAAGTTGGGCCATAACAGCTATGAGTTCATCGAGCTGAGAGGGTTCAGTGGTGCTCACGTGTGCTCCTGCCCTGCCAATGAAATAAGTACTGGTTCTATGCAACCAGATGAGGGCGTGCATTTAGCTCAGGTGCTAAGAGTGTTGATTAGGTGAGGAGAAGATGAGGCTGTTCATTAGTTTCCCTCCAAATGTCCAGCCTCATCTTCTCACCGATTCCAGAGACGATAAGAATCGGTTCACTTATCCGGTCAAAGACCGGGGTGGCCCAGTAGTTCTACGCGGTGAGACGACCTCGCAGCTGTGCCAGCTCTTCGGAGAGCGCATTAGGGACGCGCTCACCAAACTGTTGGAAGTATTCTTCAGTCAGATCGCATTCAGCAATCCACATGGAGCTATCGACATGGAAAAGTTTGTCCATGGTTTCCTTGCTCACCTGAAGACCTTCGAGATTGATTGTTCCGTCGGCAGGTACCTGACCCATCGGGGCATCTACGGTGTCGACCTGTCCGTCGATGCGACGGGCAATCCATTCCAAGACTCGTGAGTTTTCACCGAATCCTGGCCAGAGGAAGCTGCCGTCTGCATCTTTGCGGAACCAGTTGACCTGGAAGATACGGGGGGCTTTGTCGCCGAGTTCATTTCCGATTTCTAACCAGTGTCCCCAGTAATCGGCCATGTTGTAGCCACAGAAAGGCAGCATGGCAAAGGGGTCACGGCGTAATTCGCCGACGGTTCCTTCAGCTGCGGCCGTTTGCTCACTGGACATGGTTGCACCGATGAAGACGCCATGTTGCCAGTCGTAAGCCTCTGCGACAAGAGGAATGTTTGTTGCTCGGCGACCGCCAAAGATGATCGCATCGAGAGGTACACCGGCTGTTTCATCCCATTCATCTGAGAGTGTGGGGCACTGTTGGATGGGGACGGTGAAACGAGAGTTGGGGTGAGCCGCTTTACGGCCGGAGTCTGGAGTCCAATCGTTGCCTTGCCAGTCGATGAGGTGGCTGGGAACCTCATCGGTCATGTCTTCCCACCACACGTCACCATCATCGGTCAGCGCGACGTTCGTGAAGATTGTGTTTGCGTGGACGGTGTCCATCGCGATGGGGTTTGTGCTTTCGCCTGTTCCCGGGGCCACACCAAAGAAACCTGCTTCAGGGTTGATGGCGTAGAGACGTCCATCGGGTCCTGGGCGAAGCCAGGCAATATCGTCACCGATAGTTTCCGCGCTCCATCCGGGGATGGTTGGTTTGATCATGGCCAGGTTGGTCTTTCCACATGCTGAGGGGAAAGCTGCAGCCATGTGGTAGTTCTTACCTTCTGGGCTGGTCAGCTTAATAATGAGCATGTGCTCAGCAAGCCAACCCTCTTGAAGACCCATGAACGAACCGATCCGCAATGCAAAACATTTCTTCGACAGGAGGGCGTTTCCGCCATATCCAGATCCAAAAGACCATATCTCTCTGGTTTCGGGGAAGTGAGTGATGTATTTGGTGGTGTTACACGGCCATGCAACATCTTCTATGCGGTGACCGTCAGCATCAACAAGAGGAGCGCCAACCGAGTGCACGGCAGGGACCCACGGGGTGTTCACTCCGATTTGCTTCAGCGCATCAAATCCCATGCGGGTCATAATCCGCATGTTCAACACAGCGTAGGGAGAGTCGGTGAGTTGAATACCGACTTGAGAGATAGGCCCTCCGTAGGGGCCCATGGAGAACGGAACAACGTACATGGTTCGACCGCGCATAGAGCCATCAAACAAACCGCGAAGTTCTTCCTTCATAAGCTGAGGATCACGCCAGTTGTTGTTCGGCCCAGCATCTTCTTCGTTGACAGAACAAATGAAGGTGCGGTCTTCGACACGAGCCACGTCGCTGGGATCAGAGCGGACAAGAAAACTATTAGAACGCTTGCTTTCGTTGAGTTTGATCATGGAACCTGACTCAACGAGTAAAGAGGTGAGTTGATCCCATTCGGCATCAGAGCCGTCACACCATTGGATGTGTTCTGGCTGCGTCAGTGCGGCAACATCCGCTATCCAGTGCAACAGCGCAGTCTGGGTCACAAAAGAAGGGGCGTTCAGTTCGGTTGCAATAGGAACGTCTGTTTGAACGATCGGTTCGGTGCGAGTGAGGTCTGCAATCGACATCCGAGTCTCCTTTGTCTCTGCGTCGTTTTCGGGAGGGATGAAAACTTGACGATAATTCAATTATTTCGACAACAATCGACGAAATATGCACGAAACGACTAGAAATAATTGCTCTTTTTCTCATATAGTAAAGAAATGGCAGCAAACATGATGATTTTAGGTAAGAGAATCAAGTTTTACCGGCTTCAGGCAGATAAAACTCTCGAACAACTCAGTGAGAGCGTTGGAGTGGTTCCTAGCCAGCTTTCCTTGATTGAAAATGGCAAGCGCGAACCGAAGTTGTCGCTACTCAATGCCATTGCTCAGGCATTAGGCGTGAGCGTTCAAGATTTGCTCAGCACTGAAGCACCTGATCGACGGTCGGAATTAGAGATTGAACTTGATCGACTTCAAACCTCGTCGATCTATACCCAATTAGGTCTGCCTTATGTCCGCTCGAGTAAAGGTCTCAGCGACGAAGCACTTGAAGCCATCGTGGGATTACACAAAGAAATGGAACGTCAAGCTCGGCTTTCTATCGCGACCCCTGAGGAAGCTCGTCGGGCCAACGTGGAGCTGCAAGCAATCATGCGCGAAGAACACAACTATCTTCCTGAAATAGATGAGCTCGCTGAGGAGATGGTCAAGAAGGCGGGACATGAAAGTGGTGCACTGATGCACCGCACCGTGGCAGAGATGGCCAATAACTTAGGTTTTGAACTCATCTTTGTCGATGACCTTCCCAGTTCTGCCCGAAGCATCACTGACCTTGCCAACGGACGAATCTACTTGCCACCTGCCTCTATCCCTGGCGGACATGGCCTGCGTGCCATGGCTCTGCAAGCCATCGCCCACCGACTGCTCGGCCATGAAAAGCCTTCTACCTATGCAGAGTTCCTCAAGCAACGCTTAGATATCAACTACTTTGCTGCGGCATGTCTTATGCCCAGAGAGCGCTCCGTTGCCTTTTTACAAAACGCGAAAAAAGAACGCAACATTGCCATTGAAGATTTCCGAGATGCCTTCGGGGTCACCCACGAAGCAGCAGCGTTGCGTTTTACCAACCTTGCTACTGAGCACCTAGGTCTCAAGACTCATTTCCTTCGGGTCAACGATGACGGAGGTGTTTTCCGTGGGTATGAAAATGACGGTCTCAAAATTCCTGCCGACGTTAACGGCTCGATAGAAGGTCAAGAGGTCTGCCGTAAATGGCCTTCACGAAAAGCGTTCCAACGCACCAACCGGACGAACGAGTTCTACCAATACACCGACACCCCTTCAGGCACCTTCTGGGATTCCACGCAAACCGGAACCGGAGAAAAAGGTGAATTCTCGATCAGCGTGGGTGTTCCCTTTGATGATGCCAAATGGTTTAGAGGCCGCGACACCGAACGCAGAGAAACATCCACGTGCCCTAATGACACCTGCTGCAAACAACCTCAAGACACACTTACCAGCAGATGGTCCGGCAATGCATGGCCCAGTGCTCGCATGCATGCCCATGTTCTCTCTCCCCTGCCGTCAGGTAACTTCCCTGGCGTCAATGATGTTGACCTCTATGAGTTCTTAGAAAAGCACGCTAACGCCAGAGGTTAAGATGGACTATGGCGAAATACAGCATGCGCACCATCGTCCGATCTGAGCGTTATGCAGCTATTTCCCTGGCCACTGCTGCTGTTCTAGGGCTTTTTCTCGCTAATTCTGTTGCAGGTCCAGGCATTATCGCGTTGATGGATAGCTACTTCTCCATCGAAGCACTCGGCATAAAGCTCAGCCTCAGCCACTGGATTTCTGATGGGCTCTTGGCCATCTTCTTCTTTATCATCGCTGTGGAATTGCGCCATGAACTCACCGAGGGTGAGCTCAACACCTTCCAACATGCTTTGGCTCCCAGCGTTGCCGCTATTGGTGGAGTTATCGTTCCTGCCGGGCTTTACCTGCTCATTGCGGGAGCTGATTATTCTCAAGGTTGGCCTATACCCGTTGCCACAGATATTGCCTTCGCCTTAGGCCTCATCGCCCTCCTGGGCAAAGGGTTGCCAGCCAAGATTCGTATTTTCCTTCTCGCCCTTGCCGTGTTGGATGACCTGATTGCGATTTTGATCATTGCGGTGTTCTTCTCGGACAACATCGACTTCATCGCGATGGGCATGGCCATCATTGCTGTGTATCTGTTTAGATACCTAGGCTGCAATGTGAGGATGCCCGAAAAACTTCGGGTTGTGCTGTTGATTGTGGTGGCCTTATTAGCCTGGTATTTCACTTTGCTTTCCGGCGTCCATGCCACCATCGCCGGTGTTGCACTAGGTCTTGTTTTGCAACCGAAACGTGCTGAAGCTGCGGTTCACGCCCTTCAACCTTTCACCAATGCTGTTGTGCTTCCCCTCTTTGCCTTTGCCTCAGCTTTGGTCATCATCCCTGCCATTCCACTGAGCGAACTTAGCCCTGCCTTCTGGGGTATTGCTGTTTCACTGCCAGTAGGAAAAATTCTGGGCATCATGCTCTTTGGAACCATCGTGGCGATGTTTGCCCGAGGTGAAGCCCGGCAAACACTCGTTAAGGGCATGGATTTGCTCACCGTTGCAGCTGTGGCAGGTATTGGATTTACCGTCTCCCTTCTGATGAATGAATTGGCATTTGAATCCATGCCCCTCATTCAAGACGAAGGAGTCCTCGGTGTTCTTGTTGGTTCTGCCATCTCGATTGTGGTCGGTGGAACTCTGGTGAGGATAAGAGTTAAGCGTGCTCGTCGCTCGGGGAAGAAGCCTGCGAAGAAATCTCCTCAGAGCTCTGTGCAGAAATAGGAACAATCGCATCTAATAAGGATGCTGTCCATTCAATGAGATTGGTGTCTTCTGGCAATGGCACAGTTACAACTTTGGCCGGAGCCACGTACTTTGCTTCTGGATACATTCGCTGCAGTCTCACCTGAAGTGAGTCGGGTAGGACAACCGGAGTAATCCTTAGGTTTGATCCCATCACGACCACCTCGCTCAAACCTGACTTGTGGGCGCGGCGACGAAGCTTGGACACTTCAATCAGATTGAGCACCTCTGGAGGGGGCTGCCCATAGCGGTCGGTGAGTTCTTCTAACACCAGACCAATCTGGTCTTCGGAAGATAACGGGCCACTGGCGACAGAAAGTTTTTGATACGCCTCAAGGCGTAAGCGTTCTGAGTCCACATAGTCCTCTGGGATGCGTGCTTCCACGGGCAGCTCAAGGCGAAGCTCTGTCTGGCCTTCTGCGACATCGCCGCGGAAGGCGGAGACGGCTTCGCCGATCATCCGCAAATAGAGATCAAACCCGACACCGGCGATATGGCCTGATTGTTCACCGCCGAGGAGGTTTCCGGCCCCGCGGATCTCCAGGTCTTTCAGGGCTATCTGAATTCCGGAGCCCAGTTCATTGTTGGCGGCCAACGCTGTGAGGCGGTCGTGTGCGGTGTCATTCAAAGGAACATGCTCGTCATAGAAGAGGTAAGCATAGGCACGCTCACGGCCACGCCCCACGCGCCCGCGCAGTTGGTGAAGTTGGCTGAGCCCATACTTATCAGCCCGGTCCACAATCAAGGTATTGGCGTTAGCAATATCCAAGCCCGTTTCGATAATGGTGGTGGAGACAAGAACGTCGTATTTCTTCTCCCAAAAATCAATAATGACTTGCTCAAGTTGATGTTCAGAGAGCTGCCCGTGGGCAACAGCAACCCTTGCTTCAGGGACAAGGTCAGCAACGTGTGCGGCAACTTTGTTAATCGTGGACACACGATTGTGAACAAAGAACACCTGTCCTTCACGAAGAAGTTCACGTCGAATCGCGGCAGCTGCTTGCTTGTCAGAATAGGGGCCAACAAACGTCAAAATGGGGTGGCGATCTTCGGGAGGAGTTGCCAGAGTCGACATCTCTCTAATGCCGGTCACGGCCATCTCCAGTGTCCTGGGGATGGGGGTGGCACTCATCGCCAAAATATCGACATTAGTCTTGAGCTTCTTCAGAGCGTCTTTGTGCTCCACGCCAAAGCGTTGCTCCTCATCAATCACCACAAGCCCTAAATCTTTGAACTTAATGTTTGGCGAGAGTAAGCGATGTGTTCCAATGACCACATCCACGCTGCCGTCGGCTAACCCGGCCAGGGTTTCTTTGGCTTCTTTGTCACTTTGGAATCGACTTAAGGCTTTGAGGGTAATGGGGAAACCGGCGAAACGTTCATGGAACGTTTCCACGTGCTGCTTTACCAGCAATGTGGTGGGAACAAGGATGGCCACCTGTTTGCCATCTTGAACTGCTTTGAATGCAGCGCGAACCGCAATCTCTGTTTTCCCAAAGCCGACGTCGCCAGAAATAAGGCGGTCCATCGGGATTGGACGCTGCATATCCTCTTTTACCTCATCCATCGTGGTCAACTGGTCACGCGTCTCCACAAACGGGAAAGCTTCTTCTAACTCTCGCTGCCAAGGTGTATCCGGGCTAAACGCGAAGCCTTTGCTAGCCATTCGGGCAGAGTAAAGCTTGACCAACTCCACCGCAATATCTCGCACGGCCTTGCGGGCTTTGTTTTTTGCTGTGGCCCAATCACTGCCGCCCATTTTGGATAGGGCTGGTGATTCACCACCGACATAGCGGGTGAGCTGATCGAGTTGATCGGTGGGAACATACAACTTATCCCCGGGATAGCCTCTCTTGCTGGGTGCATATTCCAAGACAAGATATTCCCGCATCGTTTTGTGAGGATTACGTCCGCCAGAGGACACTTCCCGCTGAACCAACTCGAGAAACTTTCCAATTCCATGTGTTTCGTGAACCACAATGTCTCCGGCAACCAACGCCAATGGGTCAACGACATTTTTCCGTCTGGCTGCGAGTTTGCGTGGTGCCCTGGCGTCATAGCCTGCTTGGCGGCCATAAAATTCTGCTTCTGAAATGACCGCGATGGGGACTTCATCAAACTCGAAGCCGGCTTCTAATGAGCCTTGAACGACGTAGGCCACTCCTGGTTCAAGCGTCTCCGGTAACGACTGAACTTCCCTGGCTGCCAAGGTGTGTTCAGACAGGAGATTCACCGCGCGTTCAACAAGACCGTGACCTTCTGCCGCGACAACAACCACATAGTTTTGTTTCAGCAGTGACCCAATGTGCTCCACAGCACCATCGGCTTCTCCAGCAAATCGAGGGACGGGCTGAGCAGGAATACGAATATCTAAAAGTGCCTCCAGATCAACAACACCATCCATCTCGTCGTCTGGACCCATTTGGAAGGAGCTCAATGTCCACCACGGGCCACTGGTGTAGCACTGGCGAAGTTCAGAAATGGTCAGAAAGTCACCAGCGGATAAATCAATAGGGGCTTGAGCCCCTGCACTGGCGGCACTCCATGCCGCATCAAGAAACTCTTGGTTCGTTTCGGTGAGATTGATAGCTCTCGTTGCTATGCGCTCAGGCGAGACAAGAGCTATTGCTGCACCTTTGGGCAAAAAGTCTGTCACGGGAACCAACTCATCGACCAGTGCAGGAGTCAAAGACTCCATACCTTCGACAGCAATACCCTCAGAAATTTTGGTCAGCATCGGAGAAATAGCGGGAAATTCATGCATCATTTCCCTGGCTCGTTGGCGAACGGCAGGGGTGAGCAACAGCTCTCGGCTCGGATTCAATGCCACCTCAGAAATGTCATCATCCAGAGAGCGCTGGTCAGAGACGCTAAAGGCTCGGATGGTTTCAATTTCATCACCAAAGAAATCAATACGAAGGGGGTGTTCAGCACTTGGCGGAAAAACATCGAGGATTCCACCACGAACGGCAAACTCCCCACGCCTGGACACCATGTCCACTCGCAGGTAGGCCAGATCGACAAGCTGTGTGCTGATCGCGAGCAGGTCATAGCCTCGTCCACCACGGATCAAGGAAATGGTGCTGACCTCGACAACGTTATGGGCAATCGGTTGCAAGATGCCTCGCACCGAGCTCATGACGACCAGGGGTTCCCCTGACCATTCTGTGACGGCCTTGAGGGCATCAAAACGTTTACCCACAATCTCTGGGCTGGGGCTCAGTCTCTCGTGAGGCAGAGTTTCCCATGCGGGAAAATCAACCACATGAAGTTCTGGCATCATGCTCACTAACGCAGCACTGAGTCGTTCAGATTCACGTTGAGTGGCGGTGACAGCCATAACAACTGGTGGCAAACCTTCACTGATGCGCCGAGCAATCAGAGAAACAAGTAAAGGGGCGTTGAGCCCTTCAACACAGGAGAAGTCAGCATTTTCAGCTGTGCAACGAAGTGCTTTTTCAAAGCTGGGGGTACACGACAGGGCGCGCGAAAGCCCGTGAAATACCATGACGCTAGTCTATGCCGGTTACCAGATACTTGAGATTGAGGCCAGCTGATCAGGAGAGCATGAACTCGTATAAGCCCCCGTTGAATATCCCAACTTACCGATCGTCGCACAGTCAGCCATATATTCCACAGCTCGAATGGCTGCTGCTCTTTGCTGTTCATCACTAGATCCAGGTGGAGCAGCAAATTGAGGAGCCTGTAGCAAACTTTGATCCAGGATTGCAGGTCCGTATGTCCACCATTGGCGGGCGTGAGCTGCCTCGTGGACAAGTACAGAGATGCCAATGGGGTTGGAATAAATATCCCTGAGGAGGCCATCTAGCTCAATACGGACAGGAGTTGTGTTTACTCCACCGACCCACGCCCGACCACACACGTAATACCCAGAACACAACCCATCAACCCAACTTATGGTGGAGTTTGGAGCGAGAGCTAGAACATAAGACTCGACACTGAATCCCTGGACAGATTGAATACTTGCCGGGTTAGC
>JBIIGO010000037.1:0-9624 GCA_044236405.1 Aurantimicrobium sp. | reverse complement strand
TGCACGGTGACCGTGTGACGGGTTTTCCAAGTAGCGCTCTCTGGCCCAGCGCCGATTACCATCGACAATCATGCCAATGTGATGGGGCAGATTTTCAGGGTCTAATCCCCGACGCAAACGCTTTTGATACAGACCGTAAAGAAAGCCTGGGTTTTGAGCTCGGGACATCACGTTGATGACTTTACCGGAGAGTGTGTTGAACCTTCACTCAGCTGGCGGGCGTAAACTCAACTTATGAACCATGACCTCACTCCTGAAGAGCTTCGAATTCAACAAGAAGCAGATGCAGCAGTAGCTGCAGATGAGGCACAAGGCCCCCACATCCCTAGCTTGCCCTTAATTGATGCGGCAACTCCCCTTCCAGATTCTGAAGTGAAGCCTTTGTGGCGCGGATGGATTCACGCAGCGACGTTCCCTGTTGCGATCGCTGCAGGAATTGTTCTGATTGTTTTGGCAGATGGCCCCGCCGCAAAGTGGAGCTCCGCGGTCTTTATGACCACTTCCCTCTTACTCTTTGGAATTTCCGCCCTGTATCACCGCTTCAACTGGAAGCCTCGGGCAAAGGTTCTTCTCAAGCGTTTTGATCATGCAAACATCTTCCTGCTCATTGCCGGAACCTACACTCCCATTGCCGTGTTGGCATTGCCACCTCAGCAGGGTTTGCTGTTGTTGACCTTGGTATGGGTCGGTGCACTTTTGGGTATCGGATTTAGAGTGTTCTGGGTTCACGCACCACGTTGGTTGTATGTGTTGCTGTATTTGGTCATGGGGTGGGCCGCCGTCATGTATCTCGGTGAGCTGTTAGAAGCTAACTTGGCCATGATGGTGTTGGTTGTTGCGGGAGGCTTGGCCTACACTGTGGGTGCCATTGTGTACGGATTGAAAAAACCCAACCCCATCCCAGGCGTTTTTGGCTTCCATGAGATTTTTCACACACTCACTGTGGTCGCGTTTATGTGCCACTGGACGGCAATATTGCTGATTGCAACTAACCCTGTGTACAACCGCTAGCTAGTCAAGATTTTTCTGCGCCCACACCGCTATGGCGTCATAGTGATATTTGCCTAGTCCCGGGGCTATGTTTTCGTAGGAATCTTGATATGGCGAGGGGAGAACGTAGCTCAGTGCTAAACCGATATATGCCTCGCGGTTGGGTTTCCAAAACTGGGAACAAAATTCGTAATGTTGACGGACCGCATCTTGTACATATGGGTCATCAACGGCAAATCCTTTGTTCATAGCATCGAGAAAAACATCAGTAATCGACTTAAACTCAGCCGAAAACTCTTGATTTTGTTTTTCGGAAAACGAATTGGTGAATTGTTGGGAGTAAACGCCAAATTGATTAGACATTAATGAACTACTTTGAACTGGAATCGGTTTTATGTGCTAAATCTTCAGCGTCCAACTTTTCGTTTATCTCTGCGCGCATACTGACCTTTCGCATGCGGCGAATCATGTCGAAGAGGAGAAAGAGCGTGACAATCCCCACAAACCCAATGGCGACAAATGCAACGGGGCCTGGATCAATGGTTTGTTGAGTAAGAGTGTCCTCTGCCAGAAACATGGTTCCTCCGAATACAAGGGAGTGAAAACTCCATTAGCCTTAACTCAAGCGTACTGCGCAATGTTCGTCTCTTCATGTGAGGAAACCCCATGTCAACCCAGGACCAACTTGCCGACCGTTATGGTCGCAAGGCTTCTCCTGCGTCGAAAAAGAAGAAGACGGTTGTCATCACCCTTGTTTCCGCCATTATGGCCGGACTTATTCTGTGGTGGGGGACAGCAAATGACGTATTAGGCACGGGCCCAACGGCAAGTATTCGAGACACTGGGTTCCAAGACTTAACAGATTCTTCCGTCACCGTGAATTTTGAGCTCACGGCGACACCGGGCAAAGAGGTCGCGTGCGCAATACAAGCGCAAAACCCCCGGTTTGCCATCGTGGGGTGGAAAGTTGTGATCTACCCACCCTCAGATATTCGCATTCGTTCCCTGTCAGAGACCTTGATTACCAGTGAACCTGCGACAACCGGTTTGGTTGCATACTGCTGGCTCACCTAGGCTTAACCCCATGGCTACCGATGACATCAAAGAAACCTGGCTCACCCAAGAGGCATATGACCGCTTGAAGAATGAGTTGGACGAGTTGTCGACCACCGGGCGTGAAGAAATCGCCAAACGTATCGAGTCAGCCCGCGAAGAAGGCGACCTCAAAGAAAACGGTGGCTACCACGCAGCTAAAGACGAGCAAGGAAAGATTGAAGCTCGTATTCGCCAGCTCACAGCTTTACTAAAAGACGTCAAGGTTGGCAACGCTCCAGAAAGCGATGGCACCGTTGCCACAGGAACCGTGATTACCGCAAACATTGCAGGCGATGACTCAACCTTCCTGCTGGGCAATCGCGAGATTGCGGCAGGAACAGAACTTACTGTCTATAGCGAATCAAGCCCCATGGGTGCAGCCATCCTCGGTCTGTCTGAAGGTGACACCACCACATTCACGGCCCCTAACGGCAAAGACATCGCCGTGAAGATCATCAAGGTTGCAACCTTTACCGGTTAAGCACCTCAAGTTTCAGCGAGGTTTAGATATCGTCGCTGATGCGAACTTTGAAGCCTTCTTTACGCAAGGCATCAATAACCTGTTTGCGGTGTTCTGTACCCCGTGTTTCGATGTGGAGCTCTAGCTCCACTTCACTAATTTGCAAGCCACGCCCGTGACGGGTGTGCAGGACCTCAACGACGTTGGCATTTTGTTCAGAGACAATCTCAGCGGTGCGAGCAAGTTGGCCTGGACGGTCTGGAAGCATGATGCGCAACTTCAAGTACCGCTCAGAAGCTGCTAGCCCATGATTCACAATGCGCTGCAGCAACAATGGGTCAATATTTCCGCCGGAGAGGATCGTGACTGTTTTCCCTGCATTACGGATCTTGCCATCCATAATTGCTGCGACACCGACGGCGCCTGCTGGTTCCACAACCATTTTTGCGCGCTCGAGTAGCATCACTAGTGCGCGAGCAACGTCATCGTCGGAGACGGTGACAACCTCATCAACGGCATCCTTGATGATCTCAAAATTCAACGTTCCAGGCCGAGCAACAGAAATACCATCACAAATAGTGGGATGAATATCGACGGTGAGCGGCTCCCCTGCTTCGAGTGAAGGTGGGTACGCAGCGGCGTTCTCGGCTTGAACACCAATAATGCGCACCGTTTTACCTAGCTGAGCAGCTTTTTGCTTGATGGCACTGGCCACACCAGAGATCAGGCCCCCGCCACCGATTGCCATGATGACTGTGTCCACATCGGGAACCTCGTCGAGGATTTCCAGGCCGAGAGTGCCTTGGCCCATGATGATGTCTTCGTGATCAAAGGGGGCAATAAAGACGGCTCCCGTTTCTGCAGCACGTTCTTTTGCTGCCTTGAGGGATTCGTTGAAAATGTTTCCGACCAGAACTACTTCAGCGCCGTAGTCCTGGGTTGCTTCTAGTTTGGGAAGAGCGACACCCAACGGCATGAAGATGGTGGCTTTGATTCCGAGCTCACGAGCAGCAAGTGCTACGCCTTGCGCGTGGTTTCCTGCGGATGCTGCGATAACACCTTTGGCGCGCTCTTCCGGACTGAGCTTGGATAAGCGGTTATAGGCACCACGCAGCTTGTAGCTACCGGTGCGTTGAAGGTTTTCACACTTCATAAATACTTCGGAGCCCATTAATGAACTCAAGTAGCGAGAAGGCTCTAACGGAGTGATTTGGGTGACCTGAGAGACAACCTCGCGGGCAGCTTCAAACTGCTCCAGAGTGGGGCCGGCGAAGGTCTGAGTGGTCATTGCTCAATTCTAAAGGCTATAAACCCTCTTGATGTGTGCTTAGAAGGCTCCACCCATTTCACGCAGTCTTTCCACGCGATCTGCAATGGGAGGGTGGGTGGCAAACATCCTGTCAACAATTCCAGGCTTTACCGGATCAGCGATCCACATATGCGCCATAGAAGAGCTTTGTTTCTGCAGTGGCCTGCCGTAGGCACCTAGCTTGTGAAGTGCTGAAGCCAAGGCTTCAGGATGGCGGGTGGTCAGTGCCCCCGTGGCATCTGCAAGGTATTCCCGCTGACGCGAAATAGCCAGTTGCACCATGCTGGCAACCAATGGCGCAATCAACATCGCAGCTAATCCCAGAATCAACATCACGGGGTTACCTCCCCCGCTATCGCGGCGTGGAGCAAAGAACGACATCCGCAGCAACATATCTGCCAAGAACCCGACCGCAACAACCAACCCAAACACAATCATGGACACCCGAATGTCATAGTTTCTGATGTGTCCGAGCTCATGAGCCATCACGCCTTCGAGCTCATCATCATCCATGAGATCCAGAAGACCTGAGGTTGCCGCAACAGAAGCATGTTTGGGATCGCGCCCTGTAGCAAAAGCGTTCGGGGCAGGATCATTGATGATGTAAATCTTGGGCATGGGTGTGCCGGTTGTAATACAGAGGTTTTCGACAATTCGATACAACCTGGGGTTATCTTGTTTTTGAATGGGAATGGCCCCCGCAATAGAAAGTGCTTCTGAGCCTGCAACGAAGTACTGGAACAGGGCATAGCCAAAAGCAATCACTATCGTGAAGATGGCAATGTTGAGATCACCGTAGATTGCTGCCGCTAACCATCCCAGTGCCCCGATGAGCACAAAGAAAAAGATGAAAATAAATACGGTGTTTCTCTTGTTTCGAGCTATTGCTGAATACATAGCGAGAACGGTTAGAACTGGATGCGGGGTGGCTCAGCAATCGCTGCAGCATCTGCCACATCAAAGAATTCACGCTGTTCAAACTTCAACTTGTTTGCCCACAACTTGTTAGGGAAAACCTCAATCTTGGTGTTGAACTCACGCACTCCACTGTTATAGAAACGGCGGGCAGCTTGAATCTTGTCTTCGGTATCAACAAGTTCACCTTGGAGTTGGAGAAAGTTTTGGCTGGCGTGCAGCTGAGGATACGCTTCTGCAACAGCAAAAATGCTCTTAAGGGCAGCCTGCATATGACCCTCAGCTTCACCCGCAGCAGCAGGTGATTGAGCAGAAAGTGTCTCTGCACGAGCTTGGGTGACCGCCTCGAATACTCCACGTTCATGGGAGGCGTACCCCTTGACAGTTTCAACGAGACTGGGGATCAAGTCCGCACGACGTTTGAGTTGGACGGTGATGTCACTCCATGCTTCATCGACTCTGATGTTGAGGGTAACAAGAGCGTTATAGGTAGACCACAGGTAAATACCGACGATGATAGCCAGCACAACCACAATGACTAAAAGCAGTAAACCAAATTCCATGTTCTCATCGTAGAGCCTCAAGCCTGAATGTTGGCTTGGAGTTAGCTAAAACACCAAACATGATCTTGGCACCCAGCATGACTCTTGCTTGTATGCGCAATGAGACAAAGCGGCTCTCACAATGGGTCATTCTTGCACCGAATTGATGCTCATCAAATTTACACACTAGTTTTTTCTACTTTTTAGGAGTAGCTTGAGGAACAGAGTGGATTATCTCATCCGGGGGGGCAGAAATGCCTGAAAAATTAAAGAGTACCAATTCCTCAGAAACACATTCTCGGCGCACCCGTCGCTGGGTCTTCTTCTCGGTCCTCCTCTCCATCATCGCCATTATCTTGGCGCTGCTGTTAAGGGGTTGTGATGTTTCATCGCAACTCACTGCAGAACCGACATGTGCTACAACAACCGCAGCACCTGCGGCGGATGGCACTGATGGCGCCAACGGTGCCGCAGGCATCAGCGCGTATCAATTATGGATTCTGCTGGGGAACACTGGTGATGAACAAGACTTCATAAATTCTCTTATCGGTAATCCTGGAAATAACGGATACATTGGCGAGACAGGATTAAGCGGACCACAAGGAACTTCTGGAACTGATGGCGAGCCGGGTAAGAGTGCTTATGAGTTATGGCTTGAAGCTGGTAACACAGGTACTTCCGAAGAATTTCTTGATTCGCTTCTAGGCGATAACGGCGCCCCAGGTCTTTCTGCTTACCAATTGTGGCTTGAGCTTGGAAATGAAGGCTCTGAGGAGGACTTTCTGAATTCACTTACTGGCATTCAGGGCATTGCTGGCGTTGACGGAATATGTCTTGACGGCACCAATGGTACTGATGGGGTAAACGGGCTAAGTGCCTACGAAGTTTGGCTTCTCGATGACCATGCAGGAGAAACCGAATCAGACTTCTTTGCTTCTTTGGTGGGTCCAGCTGGCGCTACAGGTCCCATTGGCCCACAAGGACTCACGGGTGCTACAGGTCCCATTGGGCCACAAGGCATTCAAGGGCCAGCAGGTTTAAGTGGTTTAGGCGGCTCGGCCGCCTACATCAGCACTATTGATCAAATTTCCATTTCAGCAAATAGCATTCAAGCTCTAACTTTGAATCAGACTGACTGGCAAAGCAATATAGCCCTCGAATCAGGCTCCCGCATCAAAGTATTGAGCGCAGGAAAATATAACATTGCGTTCTCAATTCAATTACACCAATTAAATTCTTCCAGCGTTGTCAATATTTGGCTTGCAAAAAATGGACAGCCCGTCGAGCAAACCAATACGAAAATGTCCATAACTGCCAATAACCCTTATTACGTGGCGGCATGGAACTTCTTTGTCAACGCCAATGCCAACGACTATTACGAAATCATGTGGTCATCCACGAGCGCAAATACTGTTATAGAAAGTGAAGCAGCAGGAGTTCACCCAGCTATACCCTCAGTGATAATCACAGTGAACCAAGTCGGTTAATGCCCCAGGCGTTGGGTGCACCCGCAGGAGATGCCTCAGTTGTGGATTAAGTCTCCAGCAAAGAGTGCTCTGAACTTGTACCCCCAGTGGGACTCGAACCCACACTGGATCGATTTTAAGTCGATTGCCTCTGCCGATTGGGCTATGGGGGCGTACCTGTTCAGGTTAGCAAAGCTCGAGGAGGCTAGTTAGCCTCCTCGAGCTTTGACCTTTACTTCTTCTTTGCGACAGCTTTTTTAGCAGCTGGTTTCTTTGCGGCGGGTTTTGATGCCGGCGCTTTCTTAACTGCAGGCTTAGATGCGGCTTTTTTGATTGCGGGCTTCGCTGCTGCTTTTTTGACAGCTGCAGGGCGAGACGCAAATTCTTCGAAGGCTGCACGTGGATTGTCACGAGCTTGAAGAGTAGCGATGTCACGTCCCAGCCAGAAGTTATTCCACCATCCGCTGAGAACTCGGAACTTTCGCTCAAATGACGGCATAGCCATGCCGTGGTAGCCGCGGTGGGCAAGCCAGGCAATGTAGCCCTTGAGGGCAAGCTTTCCGGACTGGAAGACTCCGACGTTCAAACCGAGACCTGCGACAGCACCTAAGTTCTTGTGGTGGTAGTCAGTAGGACCTTCTCCGCGCAAGACGGCAACGATGTTACGAGCAAGCAATTTGCCTTGGCGAACAGCGTGCTGAGCGTTAGGGACACAGTAGCCACCTACGCCGCCACCAGAGAGGTCAGGACATCCCGTTGCATCTCCTGCACCCCAGACTCCATCGACAATTCCCTTGTCGTTAGTTGCGCGAAGATCTGCTCGCAGACGAAGGCGTCCACGATCATCGAGAGGCAGGTCTGTGTTGCGCAATTGTGGGTTTGCCATCACACCGGCGGTCCAGATGAGGAGATCGGACTCAAACTTTTCACCGGTGGAGAGTTCAATGACCCCGTTTTCAGCTGAGAGCAGCTGAGTGTCAAGGTGAACCTGAGCACCACGCTCAGCGAGATTCTTCAGAACCCAATGACTGGTCTTCAAAGAAACTTCAGGCATAATCCGACCCATCGCTTCGATGAGGTGGAAGTGAGTTTCGTCAAAGGTGAGCTCTGGGTAGTCCTTCAGGATGGAGGATGCTAGTGAGCGCAATTCTGCGAATACTTCAATACCGGCAAAACCACCACCGATGACGGTGACAGTTAACAAACGTGTGCGTTCTGGTCCAGGAGGAAGGACAGCGGCTTTGTCAAAGTTGGTAAGGAGGCGGTCACGAATGGCAACTGCTTCTTCAACTGTTTTCAGGCCAATACCGTTTTCAGCAACACCTGGAATGGGAAATGTTCTGGAGACGGCACCTGCGGTGTACACAATCTGGTCGTATTGCTCGGTGAAGTTTTTCCCCGCGTTGGGTTCGATTTCAGCTGTTTTCTTGGCGTGGTTAATGGAAATAACTTTGCCGGAGATGATGCGGGTTTTTTTCAGGTGTGAACGGTGGTTGACCACAACGTGACGGGCGTCGATGGAGCCTGCTGCAACCTCGGGTAAGAAGGGTTGGTAAGTCATGTAGGGAAGGGGGTCAACAATGGTGACCTCTGCCTCTCCCTTACGAAGTAGTTTTTCGAGCTTCCACGCGGTATAGAAACCTGCGTAGCCAGCACCAACAATCAGAATCTTGGGCACAGTAATTACGTCTCCAGCTAGACAATGGGGGAAATCGGGTGTTCCTGTGTTTCGTCATCGGGAAGATTACGAGAAACAGGAGGTCGTAGCTTTCGGGAAGCTATGACATACCCCGCTACTCCTATCGTAGCGAATCCACCGAAGAACAATAGCGGGACACCAACTGTGGTGAGCTGATAGAGAGTGGGAATACCAGGGATGCCCCCCATATCGAAGGGTAAGGGAATGGGGGTTGCTGTTGTGGTTTCGATGGGTTTAGCCGTTGAGGTGCTTTCGCTGCGGCGATATAACCGAATCCATTCGGAGAGATCTCCGAGCGGATTTGCCTCCACCGCAGCGACCTCTGCCGTCACGGCAGCGTAGGCATTAATTTTTCCGTAGCCATAAATGGGGCTGGGAACGGTGTCCACGGGGGTTGCTGTTTGAATAATGCGGTTAATCACATTGGCAGCATCGAGGTCGGGATAGGTGGCGCGAACTAGGGCCACGAGCCCTGAGACGATGGGGGCTGCGCCACTGGACCCCGACCATCTCATGTATTGCCCGCCAGGGGCGACACCAACAAGTTCTTCACTGGGGGCAGCAACGGCAATCGTGATGCCCTGACTAGAGGCATCCAAGCTGGCCTGGCCATTAATATCCAGGCCGGCGACGGTAAGAACACCGGGAATTGTTGCCGGGGCACCCACTTCACTGGTACCTGCTCCCCTGTTTCCAGCAGCGGCAACAATCACCACGTCATTTTCGAAGGCATACATAAATGCCTCATCCCAGCTGCGCGGCCACTCTAAAGAATTTCTGGTCAATGACATATTGATGACCTTGGCCCCTTGATCTACAGACCACTTGATAGCGTTGGCGATTTGATCATCGGAGGAAATCTCTGTTTCCACGCCCAGGGCGACAGATGCAGAAAGCAACTGAGCGGCGGGTGCTGTTCCGATTACCCCGTTGTTTCCCCCTGTGCCACGGCCTGCTAACAGAGAGGCAACGAGGGTTCCGTGATCAGGCGAAGCACCAATGGGTGTTCTGCCATCAGGAGAACCGATGCCAGAGAAATCTGCGCCTCCGACGACAGCTGCATTGATATCGGGGGCATAGCCGATTCCAGAATCAATAACGGAAACAAGAACGCCTTGGCCTTGGCTGATGTCCCAGGCTTGGTAGAA
>JBIIGO010000062.1:0-6814 GCA_044236405.1 Aurantimicrobium sp. | reverse complement strand
TGCGAGGTATACCGTTGCCATCCCACCACGAGCAATTCGCGATTTGATTTGGTAACGACCGTCAATCAAGCGACCAATCATGGGGTCATCAACGGGAGCACTCACACCGTGAGTCTATGAAAAAGATGGTGCAAAAAGGCTGAGAAACACCGTTATACGGGAGCCTTTAGGCACTTTGTTGAGCTGGAATACTGCTCATCAGGTGCGCATCAGGAATGACAAGTCGTTGACCGACAACGAGTCGACTCGAACGGTCCAGACCATTTGCCGTCATAATTGCTCGAGGCTGAACCCCATAGGAGCGGGCAATTGCCTCAAGAGTGTCCCCGGCAACCACACAGTGTCTGGTGATACTTTCGCCAATTTCCGCCGGTTCAGTCCCGTTTGAAAAAGCAGGAATGTTCAATTGTTGGCCCGCAAAGATCAGTGTTTTCCAGCTCAAGCCATTGGCGGCAAGAAGCTCTGCGGAAGAAACGCCATGCTGTTGCGCAATCAAGCGGACAGTGTCGCCTTCTCTCACGGAGTATTGCTGGGAGAGGATTTCAGCGGTACTGACATGGCGATCCACCCGAGGGTGCGCTTGAGGTTGCTTGGCTTTATGTGATTTATCGAGGCGCTGTTCACTATCTGCCAGAGCCTGTTGTGACCCAAAAATCATGCTTCCCACTGCTGCAAGCGCTAGGGGAACGGCAATAAGTTTCTTGCTACGGCGACGCGATTTTTGGGGTTGAGAACGAAGTGCTTCGTGGGTGGAACGAAAATGTTGCTCACTCATCGGCGCACTCCTCTCGCCATTAAAAGATTCCTAAGTTTCCACGTTAACTTGAAGGTTAACGTTTAACAAACACGGCGTGTCGCTAAATCGCTTGTTCTGGCGCCCCAGTGTCCAAAGCTGTGGCACCCTTAAAGGGTGAATACTGAATTACCTCAAACGCAATGGCTAACAATTCCTGATCTCGTAGAGATTCTCGGCCAATCCCAAAGTCAGGTCCGCCGGCTTATCGAAGACAATGCACTGGCTGCTGTTCGTATTGATGGGATTTTGAAAGTACCGGCGGTATTCCTCAAGGATGGTGAGCCGGTACATGAGCTCAAAGGAACCATTGTTCTGTTGCGTGATTGTGGATTCACCGACGAAGAGTTGGTCCAATGGCTTTTATCCCAGGAAGAAAGCCTAGGAACTTCACCCATCCACGCGCTGTCAACCGGCCGCAAGACCGAAGTGCGAAGGATTGCGCAAGCTCTTCTCTAAGCCTGTCTCCGAGAGACAACATGTGATAGTTCCATTAATGAACTCTGAGCCTTGGAGCTAAATCCCGACTTCTCCAGGAGCTGTTGAGCCCCTGCAATTTGTTCAGAGATGATCGCCTCGAGCTTTTCGACAGCACCGGTGTTTTTCAACGTTTCTTGAAGTGTTCTAATTTGTGCATCGTCTAAGTCAGGATTGCCCAATAGCTCATCCATAAATCTCATGGCATTTGTGGGAAGCTCTTGTTGGGCGAGGGCAATTAGCACAGTGCGTTTACCTTCGCGCAAGTCATCACCCGCAGGTTTTCCCGTGACGTCAGGGTCGCCAAAAACTCCCAACATATCGTCACGAAGTTGAAAAGCAATTCCCAGTGGTAGTCCAAATTGGCGCAATGTCTGAATGTGCTCCTCAGAGGCGCCACCGATTGCAGCCCCGATAACTAGAGGAGCCTCGATGGAATACTTCGCTGACTTATAAATCACAACCTGTTGCGCCCTAGAGAGAGCATCAAGCTTGTCAACGGTTGGCCATGCGTTCTCTTCGACAATGTCAAGATATTGACCCGCGGTGACATCAACTCGCATGCGATCAAATTCATTTCGAGCAGATTGGGCACTTCGACGGTTAGGTTCAGCTTGAGCACCTGAGCTCATGAGTTGGTCACTCCAGGCAAGAAGCAGGTCTCCCAGTAGCAGGGCTGCCGACTGGCCAAAATGTTCAGCACTGCCATCCCACTGATCTGTGCGGTGGATATTCTCAAACCGCCGGTGGGCAGATGGAGCACCTCGGCGAGTATCTGACTTGTCCATAATGTCATCGTGGACCAGTGCGGCAGCATGAAAAATCTCTAGGGCGCTGGCGATATCGATGACATGATCGGGCACCGTGTCATGAACAGTGGTATATCCCAGGAGCACGCACAATGCTCTAAATCTTTTGCCACCGCTGAGAAAGTCCCGTGAAAAAGTCGTGAATGGGTCAAGTAAGGGGGAAACGTCCGTCAATATAGAAGCATGTTCCTGAACGAATTGTTCGATCCGGGAATTTATCCGAGGGATCCAGTCTTCTTGGCCTAGCACCTCTATAGCCTATCGAGGCTCCTCGGGGTAAACTAAAGTCACACATACAGCGAGGACATTTATATGCCACTGTCAGAGCACGAGCAGCGCCTTCTCGATGAGATGGAGCGCAACCTCTACGGTCATGATGCTGACGTTGTGTCGACAACACTTTCTTCTATGCCCCGGCCAAACTACCGCGCCATCGTTATTGGCGTCATTGTTGCGCTCGCGGGATTAGGCGCACTTGTTACAGGCGTCATGATGCAAATGGTGATTATTGGTATTGCCGGATTCATCGCCATGTTTTTTGGTGTCCTGATCGCCTCACGTCCAGGACAGCCTCGTGAAGCTGCCCCGGTCACAGAGCGGAAAAAATCCACCTCATCATTCATGCAGCGCATGGAACAAAAATGGGATGAACGAAATGATGGTCGTCTCTAACTAGTTCTCTTTTCTGAACACCGCCTCGGATGAGGCGGTGGTTTTTGTGCACTTCTGTCTCCGACAAACGTGGCTTCGTGTTTTTTCCTCCACTAGTCAATCCCTGTCAATTAGGGATTTCTTCAACACGCTGTCATACTTTGTGGAGATATTTTGAAAAAAGTGGTTGAAAGTGGAGTAAAGTGGAGAACTAACTCCGACACTACGAACGAAGGGAGGAAGCGCCAATGTTTTTGGGAACCCATAACCCCAAGCTCGACGACAAAGGGCGCATCATTCTCCCTGCAAAGTTCCGACATGAGTTAGCGGAAGGTCTTGTTGTTACACGAGGCCAAGAAAAATGTCTCTACGTCTTCAGCGCATCTGAATTTTCTGAACTGCACGAGAAGATCAGGCAAGCGCCGGTGACCAGTAAATCTGCTCGTGATTTCTTGAGAGTGTTCCTCTCTGGGGCTTCCGATGAGACGCCAGATAGCCAAAACCGGATTACCTTGCCGATGGCTCTTCGGGAATACGCCGGATTGTCTAAAGATCTCACCGTGATAGGTGCAGGTAATCGTGTGGAGATCTGGGATACCAGCGCATGGGATACCTATCTTGCTCAGCACGAAGAAAGCTTCTCCAACACCACGGAGGAGGTGATTCCTGGACTGTTTTAAGAATCTGTGGTTGTGATGCCCAGCCGAATCGCCCTGACTCCACTTCCCCGGAAGCAGGTTGACCCGGATGGGAATCACAATCTCAGAACACAGCCCCCACACATATGGACATCACCAACATCCACACCCCGGTTCTGCTAGATACCTGTATCGAGTTACTTGAGCCAGCAATCTCACAGCCCGGTGCGGTGGTGGTGGATGCCACTCTTGGCATGGCAGGGCACTCGGTTGCGTTATTGGAAAGATTTCCGCACCTTCGCTTGATTGGTCTTGATCGGGACACTGATGCCTTAGACATTGCTCGCGACAGACTTGCTCCTTATGCCGACCGTGTCACTTTGGTGCATTGCGTTTACGACGAGATTGCGCAGGCCGTTCACGACTTAGGAATTGAACGAGTAGACGGCATTCTTTTTGATCTAGGTGTTTCCTCGCTGCAATTGGATCGACCTGAGCGAGGTTTTGCCTACTCTCAGGATGCTCCCTTGGACATGAGAATGAATCAATCCGAGGGAATCACGGCAGCCGAGGTCATTGCGTCCTATTCAGAGCAGGACCTGCGAACCATTTTCCATAAATATGGCGATGAAAAACTTGCAGCCAGATACGCAAAGGCCATTGTGTCGACGCGGGAGAGCGAACCAGTTGTTCGGTCCAGTCAACTCGTTCATATTTTGACAGCCGCGACACCAGCTGCACTGTCTCATTCAGGTCACCCTGCCAAGCGTGTTTTTCAAGCCCTCCGGATCGAAGTAAACCAGGAACTTGCTGTCTTAGAACGAGCTATTCCCGCAGCGTTATCTGTCCTGGCTGTCGGGGGACGCATTGTGGTGATGTCCTACCAATCTTTGGAAGACAAAATCGTTAAGGGTGTTTTTGCAACGGCATCCCAGTCAAGCGCTCCTTTGGATCTGCCGGTAGAACTTGACGAGCACAAACCAGAACTTCGTTTACTCACTCGCGGCGCTCACCGTGCGACAGAGAAAGAAATCGTGGACAACCCTCGGTCGGCACCGGTTCGTCTTCGTGCTGCAGAACGCGTGAGGTTGGCCGCATGAGCACCCTAACGCCATCGAAAATGAGTCGCCCCACATATGCGACAAGACACGCAGCGCCTTCGCACCCAAAAACATCAGGAAACCTTGCCCTGAAGGCACGCGCACAACTGGGAGCAGTAACAAGCTGGCGCCCCACGATCGAGGTTGTTTCGACTCGGTCCCACAAAAAAGCCCGCCCGCGGGTCTTTTATGCGGTGGTCACGGTAGCAGTCATCTTCGCCATCATCATTGCCCAGCTTCTCGTTTCCGTTGCGGTGGCCTCTGGAGCGTATGAAATTTCTTCATTGAAGCAAGCAAATAAAGAACTTTCACGGACGTATCAAACTGTCAACCAGGATCTCGATCGCCTAGCCTCACCCCAAAACCTTGCGGCAAATGCTGAAGCCTTGGGGATGGTCAACAACAGTACTCCGGTGTACTTGAGACTCTCTGATGGGGCAGTATTGGGAACTCCTGAAGCCGCTTCAGCCACTGCAGGGTTGATTGCAGGTGCCGAAGGTGCTGTTCCCAATCATCTGCTTACCGGTGTTCAATTAGTAACTCAAAAAGAGTCTGAGGCTAAAGCCGAGGAAGCTAAAAAAGCTGCTGAAGAAGCGATGAAAAATTCTCCTCAGGCTGCACTCAGCGTGCCTTCTGAGGCTCTTCCTGCCGGGCCGGTAGCCTTGACCAACGGACTTCCCGGCCTGTCAACTCGATAGGTTTGAGCTCCTCAAAGGACATCGCGGTAGTGAAGAAAAACACCATCAAGTTCAGGACAGTTCTTGTCATGCTCCTTGTGGTCTCACTCGTGGGAGTATTTGCAGTTCGCCTTTTTGATATTCAGGTTCTTCGTGCCAGTGCGCTGACCGAAGAGTCTGTGGGGAAACGATCTATTCCTATGACGGTGTATTCCAACCGCGGTCAGATTGTTGACCGTAATGGAGTTGTTCTCGCCGATAGCATCATGCGTTATAACGTCACGGTGTCTCCTAAAAACACTAAAGATTTCATTCGCCAGACAGATCGCTCCGAAGTAACTGTGACTCCACAGCAGGCAGCCGTCGAGATTTCGGCCCTGACCGGTCAAAAACCTGAAGAAATTCTTAAAGTTGTTGCCGACGCACTTGCTGCAGACCCCAAGTCAGACTTTGCGTACATCAAGAAGGCTGTGGATGTTGATACGTTCCGTGCTCTCAACGCCTTAGAAATTCCCTGGTTGTACTTTGAACAAGCTCCTGGTCGCAGTTATCCCAATGGTGCTGTTGCCGGAAACCTTTTGGGGTTCGTCGGCGATGACGGCTTAGCTCAAGCGGGCCTTGAACTGGGATGGGATACATGCCTTGCTGGTGTTAATGGGCAAGAAACGTATCAGCGCGGTGCTGATGGAGTGCGCATTCCAGGAAGCACTGTCACAACAGTCGAAGCTCAAGACGGTGGGAAACTGACCCTCACCATTGATTCAGATTTGCAGTGGTTCGTTCAACAAACGCTGGCAAAACAAGTTGATAGATTCTCTGCTGCATGGGGTATTGCTGTCGTTCAAGAAGTCAAGACAGGCAAACTCGTTGCGGTTGCTGATTACCCCACCGTTGATCCCAATAACGTCAACAGCACTTCCAGCGAAAACCGAGGATCCCGGGCATTTATGAGCCCTTATGAACCAGGTTCGACAGTCAAGACACTCACGGCTGCCATGCTCATTGATGCGGGAGTGGCAACGGCGGCAACTCCGGTTTACTCACCCTACAAAATTGAGTTTCCCAATGGCGCCAAAATGACGAATGCGCAGCAAGGACCCACAAACCTCACCTTGACAGGTGTGATTGAACAGTCAGCGAACTCAGGTATTTCACAACTGGGAACATTAATTGATCCGGCTACGCGGTATGACTACTTGCAGAAGTTTGGGTTAACGTCTATCTCAGCTTCTGGGTACCCGGCAGAATCTGCTGGAATTCTTGCCTCACCAGAAAATTGGGATAACCAGTCGTATTACAACATCACTTTTGGGCAGGCTCTTGCGACCACCGCAATTCAGATGTCGAGCTCCTATCAAGCACTAGGAAATGACGGAAAGCTTATTCCGGCAACCATTGTGGAGAGTTGCACCACACCTAATGGTGAGGTGGTCACCCCTGAGGTTCCTCCCACTACTCAGGTTGTTTCTCCAGAAGCTGCCCAGATATCTATTGACATGATGGAAAACTTTGTCAATAAAGGGTGGATTACCAAAGAGGTCACCGTTCCGGGCTATCGCGTTGCGATGAAAACAGGAACAGCAGAGCAGCCAGATGGGCAAGGTGGCTATAAGTCACTTTTTACCGTGTCAAATGTTGGTCTTCTGCCGGCGGATGACCCTCAGTATGT
>JBIIGO010000110.1:0-2859 GCA_044236405.1 Aurantimicrobium sp. | reverse complement strand
CAAACATCTGTGGTCAGCCCGCCGGTGTTCAAAGCTATTGAACAGCAAGTCATTAAGCGTTATCGGATTAAGCCATCTGAGGGCACACCCGCTGACTTGCCTCTGCGGTATTAGGTCTTCCTCACCCTAGAATTGAGCCTAGAAAGGTGGTGCTCAGGTGGGTGTTTTTGCCGGTACGCTCCGCCCTCAGCACGCACCCCACAAACAGCTTTCTGAGCTTTGCACACGCTTTCATGCAGAATCATCTGCGCCACGAGATTCGGTTGTACTTTCTGGACTGACCGTCGTGGCCTCGGATATTCACTTAGGTGATTTGTTTGTTGCCTTGCCTGGCGCACGCACGCACGGAGCAAAGTTCATCGATACTGCCATTGAAAAGGGTGCACATGCAATCTTGACCGATACTCAGGGTGCTGAAATGGCAGGCACGACCTCTATCCCTGTTGTGGTTATTGATAACCCCAGGGAGAAACTTGGAGCCATTTCAGCCTGGATGTATGACACTGACAAAACCCCGGCAACAGTGTTTGGCGTGACAGGGACTAACGGGAAAACCAGTGTGGTGTATTTGCTCTCTGCACTGGAAAATCTTCTAGGTATTCCTAACGGCTTGAGTTCAACAGCCGAGAGAAAAATTGCGGATCAGGTCATCCCCAGCGGGCTAACAACCCCTGAGTCCCCAGAAATGCACGCACTTCTTGCGTGTATGAGGGAGCAAGGCGCCAAAGCCATCAACTTGGAAGTTTCAGCACAAGCACTAACGCGTCATCGCATCGATGGAATCATGGTCGATGTTGCAGCGTTTACCAACTTCAGTCATGATCACCTGGATGATTACCCTTCTCTTCAGGAGTATTTTGCAGCAAAAACTCAATTATTCACTCCCGCTCACGCCCGCAAAGCTGTTATCAATGTCGATGAACAGTGGGGCCAGCAGCTTGCTTCAACAACATCTTTAGATGTTGTGACTGTGGTGACAGATCCTGATTCGCCTTGGTGGGATAAAGCAGAGTGGAAAATGACTGTTACGCGTTCGCACCAAGATGTAACAGCATTTCGTCTTCAGGGTCCAGGCGGCGTTCACATAGACACGTCAGTGCCTGTGATGGGAACGTTTATGGCCGCGAATGCAGCGTTGGCAATGGTGATGCTGCTCGCTTCAGGTATTGACACCACCCATCTAGCTCAGGTCACAACTGCGGGGATTCCTGTATCTATTCCAGGTCGCTTGGAAATCGTCTCTGGTGACCTCGGTCCCACTTTCTATTTGGATTACGCTCACACTCCTGAAGCTTTTTCTCATCTTGTGCAGGGCCTTGCGGCTGTTACTCCCGGGAAGGTCATTTTTCTCTTTGGCGCGGATGGCGACAGGGATGCCTCAAAACGTTTTGCGATGGGGGCAATCCCCGCTTCAAGCGCAGATGAAGTGATCATCACCGATTACCACCCGCGTGGTGAAGATCCAGCTGCTATCCGTGCACAACTTTTGGAGGGTGCACGGAGTGTGTCAGGCGCGCATGTCCACGAATGCGCAGACATTCGCCAGGCCATTCGGCTCGCCATCTCAATGGCCGGTGAGGATGACGCCATCATTTATGCTGGGCCGGGGCATGAAACAGAGCAAGAAATTGCTGGTGGGTCACGCCCGTTCCATTTCAAAAATGAAGTTCGTCTTGCACTCCACGAGGCGGGATTCCCGCCACGAGAGGAGGTGTCTGCATGATTGAGATGACGCTTCAAGACATCGCCCAGGTAGTCAAGGGCCAATTGATTGTGGGCTCCTCATCAGCTACTCCCGACACAGTAATTTCAGGGCTCACAGATACGGATTCACGGCTGATCAAGCCAGGAGATATTTTTGTCGCTAAGCCCGGTGAATTCACCGATGGGCATCTCTTCCTTGTTGCCGCTGTGTCCAATGGAGCAGCTCTTGCCATCGTTGACCGCGATGTTGATTTGCCCATCCCGGCTATCAAAGTTGCAGACACCGTAGTTGCCATGGGCGACTTGGCCACAGAAGTTGTTGCTCGAGTAAGAGCACAGGGCAATCTCACTGTGATTGCCATCACAGGGTCAAACGGGAAAACCACAACCAAAAACCTTGTTGCGGCGATGTGTGAACAGGTTGGCCCCACGATTTACCCCAGAGATTCATTCAACAATGAAGTGGGCATGCCCATCACCATGCTCAAAATTGAGCACGATACACGCTTTCTTGTCTTAGAAATGGGTGCCAGCGGAAAAGGTCACATCACGCGCTTGACTAACATGGTCAGGCCAGATATTTCAGTTGTTTTGATGGTGGGTTTGGCTCACGCAGGTGAGTTCGGCGGAATCGAAGTGACGGTCGAATCCAAACGTGAACTTGTTGAAGCGCTCGATCCCTCCGGTATTGCAATCCTCAACGGCGATGACTCTCGTGTGATGAGTATGCGTTCTTCAGCACCTGAAAACGTTCGCACCTTTGGCCACAGTGCGGATGTGGATGTGCGTATCAGCGATGTTTCTTCACACATTTCTGGAACGACGTTTACGCTTACAACCCCACAGTGGAGCAGAGAAGTTCATTTCAAAGTCCTCGGCGAACATCACGCGATGAATGCCGCCGCCGCCGCCGCCGTGGCGATCGAGTTAGGTTTTGACCCCAACCTCATCATTTCTTCTCTGGAGTCTGTTACCCGCGCTGAGCACTGGCGCATGGAGCTGATGGGTGGCAAAGATAACATCACCATCATTAATGATGCCTATAACGCCAGTCCAGATTCGATGTCTGCAGCGTTGAAGACGCTGAGACAAATTAGTACACCAGAAAATCGTACGGTGGCCGTTTTAGGAGAAATGGCTGAATTGGGCCAATTC
>JBIIGO010000036.1:0-9786 GCA_044236405.1 Aurantimicrobium sp. | reverse complement strand
AATGGACCCCAAAACCTCGCTACAAGAAGCAGCTGCACGGCTCGGGGACGAGGTGCCGGTCTATCACGTTCACGCCGATGGACCAGACCATGCTCGTATCTTCACGGCCACTGTTCAGGTCGGGAACCTCGTCAGCGCCTCGGGAACCGGCTCGAGCAAAAAGCATGCCGAGATGGCAGCCGCATTGACGGCATGGCAAGAGTTATCTCAGCGCGATGCCTGAACTTCCCGAGGTGGAAGTTGTTCGTGCGGGCCTAGCCCCAGCGCTTGTTGGCGCCACCATCGACCACGTTGACATTTACGATCAGCGTTCCCTCAAACGCCATGATGGCCGCCGGGGAGATTTTGTAGATCTTCTCACCGGCGCACAGGTTCTAGCTGCCCAGCGTCGCGGAAAGTTTATGTGGTTTCCTTTAGACCGAGGCGATGCGTTGATTGTGCATTTAGGCATGAGTGGTCAGGTGCTGTTGCGTGAGCCAGGAGTCACCTCAGACAAACACCTCCGCATTCACACCTCGATAATTCATCCCGTTGAGGGGAGTTTCTCGGTCAATTTTGTTGATCAGCGCATTTTTGGCTCGATGGCCATCGACGAATTGCGCGAACAACATTTCGGAACTCATACGGTGCTGGTTCCCTCACAGGCAGCACATATTGCATTGGACCCGCTGGATGATCTTTTTGATGACGCTGCTTTCGTGAAGCGGCTGTGCTCCAGGCGAATTGGCGTTAAAAAAGCACTCCTGGATCAAACCCTGATTAGTGGCGTGGGCAATATTTATGCCGACGAAGCGCTCTGGGCTGCCTCCATTCACTACGACACACCCAGTGATGAACTCAGCGCTCAGGCAGCGAAGCGTCTGCTCACTGAAGTTCGGCAGGTCCTTGTGAAAGCACTTGCTGAAGGCGGAACCAGCTTTGATGCCCAATACGTGAACGTGAATGGCCAGTCAGGGTATTTTTCTCACAGTCTGAACGCCTATGGCCAACAGGGCATGCCCTGCCCGAGGTGTGGTACCGAGATCAGGAAAGAAAAATTCATGAATCGTCATTCTCACCTCTGCCCGAAATGTCAGAAGAGATAGCCGCCCGGACAGGTTTTGATTACTGGGGGTAACAGGAGTAGAGTTCCGGTCAGAGGAACACGGTGTTAGCCTCGGAAAGCATGATATTTCATGAGTCCAGCACGTACTACTGCAGGAGCTCCCATATCCTCCATCGGGCGAGGAATTGCTGTTTTAGGGTGTTTTGACGAACGGCGTCGAGCACTCTCACTTTCTGAGTTGTCAGAAAAATCTCTTCTTCCCATGTCCAGCACCCACCGGGTTGTCGCTGAACTTGTGGCAGGTGGATTCTTGGTTCGCGGTTCAGACCGTAAATACCGCATTGGAACCAGAGTGTGGTCAATTGGCCAGCTTGCTCCGGTATCAGATCAACTGCGTCATCGAGCGCTGCCAACTCTTGCCCGGTTGTATGAAGAAACCGGTGAGAACATCACTCTTGCTGTGTTAGACCGCGGTCAAGCACTCTACGTTGACCGTATTGGTGGAGAGCGATCTGTTCAGACGTCTTCTCGTGCAGGTGGTCACCTTCCTCTGCACACCACCGGAGTCGGGAAAGTCTTGCTGGCTTGGCAAAGCCCTGAGGCAATTGATAAATACCTCAGTCGCCCGTTGGCTCGTGCCACCCCGTTTTCGATCGTCGATCCGGTCAAACTCAAATCAGATCTTGCCGAAACAAAGACCCGTGGCTATGCGCTGACCCGTCAAGAAAGCACAGCTGGAAACGGCTCTGTTGCCGTCCCTATTTTGCGCGGAGGACGCTGTGTTGCAGCCCTTGGTGTTGTTGCTCACTTGACACATTTGGATGTTCCTCGACTCGTTGAAGTGTTGCAACAAGCTGCAGACTCTATCCGTCATGAACTAGAGGTTGAAAGATAAGCTCTCTGGTTTAGTTCATCGGCAACTATCGACTAAATTTGACTGATAGTGCGCACCGCACACGCATAACTGGGAGCTTACGACGTGTATTTAAAAAGCCTGACACTCAAAGGCTTTAAGTCGTTTGCCCAGCCCACCACTTTTGCTTTTGAACCAGGGGTGACCTGTGTTGTCGGCCCCAACGGTTCAGGTAAATCAAACGTGGTTGATGCCCTCGCCTGGGTGATGGGTGAGCAGGGTGCAAAAACGCTTCGCGGCGGCAAGATGGAAGACGTTATCTTTGCCGGAACCTCCACACGAGGACCGCTCGGCCGTGCCGAAGTGCTGTTGACAATTGATAACTCAGATGGGGCATTACCCATTGAGTATTCCGAAGTCACCATCAGCAGAACGCTGTTTCGTAACGGTGCCAGCGAATACGCCATCAACGGCGAAAACTGCCGTTTGCTGGATGTGCAAGAACTCCTCAGCGATTCAGGTTTGGGCCGTGAAATGCACGTTATTGTCGGCCAAGGCCGCCTCGATAACGTGCTGCAGGCCAGCCCTGAAGATCGTCGCGGATTTATTGAAGAAGCAGCAGGAATTCTCAAACACCGCAGGCGTAAAGAGAAAACAGTTCGCAAGCTCGAAGCCATGCAGGCAAACCTCACCCGCCTGACCGATTTGGCTTCCGAAGTTCGCCGCCAACTCAAACCCTTAGGTCAGCAAGCTGAGATTGCTCGTGAAGCCCAAGGAATTCAAGCAGATGTGCGCGATGCGCGCGCGCGCATTCTTGCTGACGATGTTGTTCAGCTGCGCACTGCTTTAGATATTCACAACAAAACAGAATCTGAACGCCACAGTGAACGTATTGTGCTTCAAGAGCAACTCGAGCGCACCACCTTGCAGATCCGCAAGCTCGAACACGAACAAAATGCGGATGAGGTCGAAAGTGCCCGCAAAACCGTGTTTAGTTTGGAGTCAGTTCAAGAGCGCCTTCGTGGACTCTATAACCTGGCCAACCAGAGACTTGCTCTCCTGGGTTCTGATACCGATGCTCAGCCTCTGGGCTCTGGTGTGAACCAAGCCATGATTGACGCAGCTGCGGCTGAAGTTCTTACCCTCGCCTCTGTTGTGACAAGTAGTGAACAAGCATGGCACCTGGCCCAGCAAGCAACTGTTGTTGCGCGTGAAAAGCTCGACTCTATCGATGAGCAGATCGCCGAACAAAGTGCACTGGTTTCCCAACACGATTTGCAGCTCTCCTCTTTGCGTGGAAAGAAAGAAGCTGCCGATTCAGCATTGGCCGCAGTAGAAGGAGAAGTCCTTCGCCAGCAACATGCCTTGGATGATGCCACCAGCCGTCAAGCTGCAGCTCAGACACACTTGGCTGAGGTCGAAGCTCATTCCGCGGATACGACCGCTGGGGAAACTGGACTGAACCAGGCCTACGAACAGGCGCAATCTGCGGTGACAGACGCTGACTCTCGAATTGAAAAACTCCGGGAAGAACTTCACACCCTTGAGCGTGAACGGGACTCCCTTCAAGCAAAAACGGGTGCGCTCACTCTGGCGTTAGAGCAAAAAGATGGCTCTTCTGCACTGGTCAAAGCCAAGCTCTCCGGTATTCGTGGTTTAGTTGCCGAGCACATCAAAGTACAAGCCGGCTATGAAGCTGCCATCGCAGCTGCGCTCGGTTCTGTCTCTGATGCGGTGCTCGCTGACGATATGGATTCAGCAATTTCTGCTCTGTCTGCTGCAGAGAATCAAGATATGGGCCGAGTAGATATCGTTGTGGCCGATGGCCGTAGTACCTTTACTCTTCCGAACGTAGACGGTCTCATTCGCGCATCGGAAGTGGTAACCGGACCAGACGGCGTGCTTTCCTTGCTGGCCTCGACCATGATTGCCGATGACCTAGAGGTTGCCCGCACTGCATGGAAGAAAGGCTTATCGGCCACCCAGGAACCCATCACGGTCATAACCCGTGCCGGAGAAGTATTGACTCGCTATGTCCTTCGGGGAGGATCTGGAACTCAGCAAAGCCGTATTGAGCTGGTGTCAGAACGTGATGCTGCCCAGGTGCGCTTCGATGAGGTTATAGGTCTCATCGATACAGCCCGTGAAGAACTCACAGACCAGCGTGCTGTTGCCCAGGTTGCCAAAGAGCGCGCCAGTGCCGCACTGGCAGCTTTGCGTGAATACGATGCTCAACTTGCTGCACGCTCCGAGGCGCTCAACAGAGCACGCGTTCAGTTTGAAGCGGCCACTGCAGAAGCTGAACGATTGAGTGCAGCTCTGTCACGTTCTGCTGAAGCTGTTGCGGCTGCCCAACAGGCTGTGGCAACAGCCACAACAGAGCTGGAAACTTTGGAATCTTCACCCAGGCCCATGCTGGATGTATCTGCCCGTGATGAGCTCTTTGCAGAGCTAGAGAGCGTGCGTGAAGCAGAAGTTCAGGCACGCTTGGAGCTTGAGACCGCTAAGGAGCGCGTTCGCGCTGAAGAACTTCGAGTGGAAGGGCTCAAGGCTCAGCTCGAGGCAGATCGTGCTGCGGCGGAAGAAGTTGCGCGCCGTGCTGTCATTCGCCGCCGACAAATACAGTCAGCCCAAGGTGTGGCTGAAAGTTTGCCTGCGGTGCTGGATTCGGTCGACCGCTCGGTTGTAGAAGCTCGCGTGTACCTGGCCAAAAAGGAAGAAGATCGCGCCACTCAAAACCAAGAACTTGTTTCCTTGCGCCAAGATGAATCTCAGCTTCGTGAACGCCTGCACTCGATTACCGAAAATGTGCACGGTCTGGAACTTCAGATTTACGAAAAGAAAATGCAGCTGTCAACATTGCTGGAGCGCGCAGGTAGCGAGCTTGGGCTTGTCGAAGATGTGCTTGTCGCTGAGTATGGCCCTGATGTTGCCGTGCTGGTTCCTTCGGCAGAAGGCCAGGAACCAGAAGCTATTGCCTATGACAGGGCTCAGCAGCAATCTCGGTTGGAGAAGGCAGAACGTAAGCTATCTCAATTAGGCCGTGTAAACCCATTAGCCCTCGAAGAATTTGCGGCCTTAGAACAGCGCCACACCTTCTTGACCGAACAGCTTGAAGACTTGTCTAAGACTCGTAAAGACCTCATGACCATCATTGATGAGGTTGATAACACGATGCAATCAGTGTTCCAGGCAGCTTTCGACGACACCAAAGCCGCCTTTGCTGAAGTCTTTCCTATTTTGTTCCCTGGCGGTCAAGGAACGATTGCCTTGACCAATCCTGATGACATGCTCACCACAGGAATTGAAGTAATGGTTAAGCCTGCCGGAAAGAAGATTGACCGGTTAAGTTTGCTCTCGGGTGGTGAACGGTCTTTGGCTGCTGTGGCATTACTGGTTGCCATTTTCAAGGCGCGCCCCAGCCCGTTCTACATCATGGATGAGGTTGAGGCCGCGTTAGATGACGCCAACTTGGGCCGACTCCTTGCTATTTTTGAAGACCTTCGTCGCTCCAGTCAGCTTGTTGTGATTACGCACCAAAAGCGCACCATGGAAATTGCTGATGCGCTGTATGGTGTTTCCATGCGCCAAGATGGTGTTTCTGCTGTTGTGGGGCAACGGGTTAGTCAACCTGAAGACGTCGTCGCCTCGTAAGGTGCACCATGGCTGATCCAGACGATGACACTCAGCTCAATGCAGGAGATGACACGATCATTTCTTCGGTAAGCCCTCTCGAGGACACCATCATTGGTGCTCCAGAAGATGCCACAATTGTGGGAGTATCGCCGCAAGAGGATACCGCGGTGGAGCTTGACGCCACAGTTGTTTCTGACGAGGACACCATCATTTCTGTCGCCGAAAACACCTCGATCGGCGTCAAAGAAGACAGCACCACGACAAATGTGATTACCGAGATCCCTGTTTCGGCCAATGAGGCCAGTGCAACAGTATCTACGTCCTGTTATCTGGCGGATATCCACGGGGGAATGTATTCATTAGATCAACCGGTGGTTTTTGGTCGGATGCCCACAGCTCCACGCTCGGCAGCCCAGAGTGTTCGCCTCGTTGTCGTTGCCTCACCAACAGGAGTTGTCTCGGGAACACATGTTCGGGTTGAGGCGGTGGGCTCAACGGTTGTGGTGACGGATCTTCATTCCAGTAATGGCACACGTATCCAGATGACTGGCCGGCCAGAAATGCTCTTAGGTCCGGGGGAGTCTGTCACGGTGGGCACGGGTGCAAAAATTGATATCGGTGACGGTAATAGACTTGAGGTTCTGAGCTAGCCATAATTCGTGGCATGTGCCTTCCCCCACAGAGAGCGTGACGTGACTGCCCTAGGCGAGAACTCCACCGGTACCATCATTGCTGATGCCAGCACGGGTACCAGCGTGACCTTGGCGTGGGCTGCAGGGACCGAGGTGGGAAACCACCGTGCCGCAAACGAAGATTCTTTTGTGATTGCCTGCCCTGTCTTTGCGGTCGCAGATGGCATGGGAGGTCACAGCGCAGGAGATATCGCCAGTGACGCTGTTGTGCAACGTTTAGCTGGGTTAGAGCGAGATGGATTCGCCAGTTTGGATGCACTTGAGACGGCCCTTTCCCTCGCTGTCGTTGATTTACGTTCACGTTTAGAAGATGACCAATTAGGGGCAGGAACAACTGTTACCGGTGCTGCTCTTGTTCAAGAAATTGACCAATTACAGTGGGCCATTTTTAATATCGGGGACTCGAGGGTCTACGCACTCATTGGTGAAGAATTCTCCCAGGTCACCGTTGACCATTCCGTTGTTCAACAACTTGTTGATGCAGGAACTATCACAAAAGAAGAAGCGGACTACCACCCTCACGCCAATGTGATTACGCGTGCTGTGGGTGTCAGCGATGATGCTATCCCCGACTATGTCGCCCTTCCAGTGGTTTCTGGAATGCGATTGTTACTGTGTTCTGACGGACTCACCAAAGAACTCACCGATGCTGGTATTGAGCATTTCATGACTTCTGCGGCCAGTTGTGAAGATGCCGTCAGTGATTTGATGGCCGCTGCTTTGGGTAATAGTGGCCGCGATAACGTCAGCATTATCGTCATCGACGTTGTCGCTGTCTCGGTGGGGCACACCAAATCCTCAGATTCACCTGCTTAAACTTCAGGTAAGCCCTTGTTTGTGGCGTTATTTGTGGTGATGTCTACGTGAAGTGAGGTGGTGTGGGATGGCTCGCGATCTACCCTCCACTCCACCTGTTTTCTCGGGATTTACCTTCATTCGCCTGCTGGGCTCTGGTGGCTTTGCGGATGTGTTTTTATACGAACAACATCTACCTAGGCGACAGGTGGCCATTAAGGTTCTTCACCCTCAGGTGGTTAACCCCCGAGTTCGGGATATGTTCCAAGCTGAATCACAGCTCATGCCCCAACTCAGTACCCACCCGTCAATTTTGACCGTGTTCGAAGCAGGAGTCAGCCATGATGGCCGACCCTATGTTGTCACCGAAGTGTGTTCGTCCGGATATGGCGAGAGATTTCGGGCTGAAAGTATTCCCGTTGCTGAAGTGATTCGCACCGGTATCCGCATCGCCTCAGCACTGGAGACAGCTCACCGTGCCAATGTGTTGCACCGGGATATCAAGCCAGGAAATATCCTAATTACTGCGTATGGCCACCCTGTGTTGAGCGACTTTGGTATTGCGGCCTCGGTCTATCGAGGGGAAGATGCAGAGGCAGTGGGATTGAGCGTGCCGTGGTCTGCTCCTGAAGTTATTCGCGAAAACACAGCTGGAACCACCGCCAGTGAGGTCTGGTCGTTGGCGGCAACTATGTATTCGTTGCTGGCTGGGCGGACTCCTTTTGAGATTGCGGGGAAAGATAATTCCCCCGGCCATCTTGCCGGGCGAATCCTGAAATCGTCTCCGCAGCCGATTGGTCGGCCAGATGTGCCAGAACAGCTTGAAAAAGTGTTGTTGGGGGCTCTGAGTAAGAACCCTGTAGAGAGGCCCCACTCAGCACTTGAATTTGCCCGCCAGCTTCAAGAGGTCGAAACGTCCATGGGTTTGGCACAAACCCCCATTGATGTGGTTGGGGATGAGTGGGGATCTCATGCCATTGTCTTGAACGATAATGATCGAACCATGCTCGCCCCTCTTGATGCTCACGCAGATGCCTCGTGGCGTCGACGTGCTGCCCCGTCTTCGCCGGCCTTAAGAGATGAGGTTGCCACGGTGGCTTCAGCTCGCAGAAGACGACTGCTTATCGGTGTTATTGGTGCAACAGTCCTCTTAGTTGCCGCTGTCGTTACTCTCTCCATGGCGGTGTTGAGGTAGCGACCATGAACAGGTGGCTTCGCGCACGATTTGGTGACCGCAACATCCACGTGATGAAGTGGATTGCCTCGGTTGCCGTTTTCAGCATGCTCATCATCACTGCCGTGGTTTCTTCCGGGTATCAGTCTCAGCGCGTGAATTTAGATGATGGTTCTGTGTGGGTCAGTAATGCTCAAGAACAAGCCATTGGCCGCGCAAATACGAAAGTGCAAGAACTCAATACGGTGCTCACTACCGAATCCTCAGATATGGTTTTGCTCCAAAATGCGTCTGTAGTTGTTGTCGTCAACGAAGCAACACGATCTCTTGATGTGGTCTCCGAAGCAACCGGTGAAGTTACCGAGAAAATTCCACTTCCCCAGGGGGTCACCTCCGCAGCTCTCGCTTCTGGTTATGTGGTGTTGCATGCACCGGTTACTGGTGAAGTGTGGCTCATTCCTTTAGAAGCTCTCTCAGCTTTTGATGCGCAAACGCAGCCTGCTAATTTCACTGTTGGAGCAAACTCCACTGTTGCAGTTACCAATGAGGGTGATTTAGCAGCTATCTCCTCAGAATCTGGCACTGTCTCCACGATGAATATCACCCGTGATGTCACAGCGACAACTCAAATCCTGGGAGTAGAGATTCAAAGCGAGTTTGCTCAGATAACGCTGGTGGGGTCGACGTGGCTCGTGTTAGACCTCGAGGGCCAAAGCGCCTATTCAGCCGGGCGAACCTTCGATCTTTCTAACGACATAGCAGCTAATGCTGAGGCACTACTGCAACACCCCAGTGTGGTGGGTGTGGACGGCCGGGGGGTAGGAGCAACAGATTCTGTTCTGCTCACCCATGCAGAGGGGCTGATCTCGCTCAACCTGAATTCTGGGCAAGTTACTTCTCTTACTGAATCTTCTCGAGGTAAACCTGCCTCAGCGGTGGTTGTGGGCACCTGTGCCTATGCAGCCTGGTCGAGTTCCTCTGTTTGGTCAGTGTGTGGAACACAGCAACCACAAACTGAACGTGCTGAGGCAATGAGCTCGGCTGCAGCCTTGGTGTTCCATGAAAGCTCAGGTGCGATTGCCCTTAACGACACCTCAACCGGCCAAGCTTGGTCGGTGCAATCTGGTGTTCGTTTGATTGACAACTGGGATGCACTCCTTGCTCAAGAGCAAGCTGAAGAGCAGATCATTCAAACCAATAACGCGGAAACTCCCGAATATGACAAGAGTCCGCAGCCACCTGTCGCCGTCGATGATGAGCTGGGGGCCAGGCCAGCTCGCGTCACAGCACTTCCTGTCCTGCTGAATGATTACGATCCCAACGGGGACGCACTGGTCATCGATTCGGTTACGCCTATTCCGGCAACTCTAGGTGAAGTCTTTGTTAATCCGGATCGAAACCTCGTCATGCTTCGACTCACTCCTGACGCATCGGGAACCACCACATTCGAATACACCATCACAGATGGCCGCGGAGGCGAAGCCTCAGCCACCGTGGCGGTGAGTATTCGACCAGAAAGTGAAAACTCTCCTCCTGTGCAGGTGCGTCCAACCAGAGCAGATGTGGTCTTAGGCGGTCAAGTCATCGTTAA
>JBIIGO010000035.1:0-9926 GCA_044236405.1 Aurantimicrobium sp. | reverse complement strand
GTTAGGCCACAGTAAAAGTTGGTATCCCTCTTCGGCGACTGCCTCATTGGCGGCCTTGACATATTCGTAGTCAGTTTCGTTAAAACCGCGCTCCCCCACGGGGAAAAGTAAGGCCAAGATTCCTGACTTCTTGCCAGCCAGGGCTTGGGCCATGGCGTTGGGAACATATCCAAGTTGCACCATCGCGTCTTCTATTCGCTCGCGGGTGTCATCACTAATGGGGCGCACGCCGGTGAGGGCATAGCTCACGGTGCTTTCTGATACGCCCGCTAAACGAGCGACGTCAGCACGCGTTGCATTCTTGGTTTTTCTTGGTTGTGCCACTTCTGTAGCATAAACCGAATCGTCGACACGCGTCGACTACTTAATCGATGATTTTTACGCTTCAATAACCAACGGGATAATCATGGGCCTGCGGCGGTAGCTCTTAGAAACCCACTGCCCCACTGTTCGTCTGATGACTTGCTGGAGAGAATGAGCGTCTCTCACCCCACTGTGAGCGGCTTCTTGAAGAGCATGTGCAATTGCAGGTTTGATCTCATCGAAAACAGACTCATCTTCAGCAAAACCTTTGGCGTGGATTTCAGGCCCAACAATAATTTTTCCTGTGGCGGGGTCAACGACCACGATGATGGAGATAAATCCTTCTTCAGCCAAGATACGTCGATCTTTAAGGTCGTTGTCCGTGATTTCACCCACACTCGAGCCGTCTACGTAGACATATCCCACATCAATTTGACCGACTATCCGCGCAACGCCCTCAGCTAAATCGATGACGGTGCCATCTTCACCAAGGAGGGTTCTATGCGCGTCGACACCGGCTTCAATTGCCAAGTTGGCATTGGCAACAAGGTGACGGTATTCACCGTGAACCGGAAACACATTTTTAGGTTGCAAGATGTTGTAGCAATACAACAGTTCGCCTGCCGCAGCATGCCCAGAGACATGGACTTTGGCATTGCCCTTATGGACCACTTTCGCTCCGAGTTTGGTCAATCCATCAATCACCCGGAATACCGCATTCTCATTTCCAGGAATCAAACTAGACGCCAAAACAACGGTATCTCCGGGCCCCACTTCAATTTGGTGTTCTAAATTAGCCATCCGAGAAAGCACAGCCATCGGTTCACCTTGGGAACCGGTGGTCATATAGACCAGTGACTCATCTGGGAGATCTGCCGCTTTCTTGGCATCAATCAAGACACCCTCAGGAACATCGAGATACCCCAGCTCCGAAGCAATACCCATATTTCGAACCATGGAGCGACCCATCAACACAACCTTTCGGTTGTTAGCTACCGCTGCATCAATAACCTGTTGGACTCGATGCACATGGGATGAAAAACTCGCCACAATCACTCGGCGACGTGCACGATGAATCACGCTTTCAATCACGGGACCGATGTCTCGCTCCAATGGCGTAAATCCTGGGACATCAGCATTTGTCGAGTCGGGCAAGAACAGGTCAACACCTTCTTCACCGATCCGCGCAAATGCACGCAGGTCTGTCAACCGGCCATCAAGAGGGAGCTGATCCATCTTGAAGTCCCCGGTGTGAAGAACGAGCCCTGCCCCAGAACGAACCACGACGGCGAGCGCATCGGGAATCGAGTGATTGACCGCGATAAATTCCAGATCGAACGGACCAAAGGTTTCTCGATCCCCTTCTTTAACTTGCAGCGTATACGGGGAGATACGATGCTCTTTTAGCTTTGCCTCGATGAGGGCGAGCGTCAGCGCAGAGCCCACCAAGGGAATATCTGATTTCAACCGAAGAAGATAAGGAACAGCACCAATGTGGTCTTCGTGACCGTGGGTAAGCACAATGGCGAGAACATCATCTAGGCGGTCTCTGATGTAGCTAAAGTCCGGGAGAATCAGGTCCACCCCAGGTTGAGTTTCCTCAGGGAAGAGCACACCACAGTCAATGATGAGCAATTTTCCGTCTAGTTCATAGACGGTCATATTCCGACCAATTTCGCCCACGCCACCTAAGGGAACAATGCGAAGTGTTCCAGGTTGTAGCGTAGGTGGGTCAAAGAGTTCGATGGGCATAATCCCCTATGGTTGTTGGGCCATGTCATGGGTTCATGACATGGTGTGGAACTACCTTGTCGTTCCGGCGATTTTGGGCAATGCTCCGCCAGCTGCGGCATTGCGGTCTGGTCTAAAGTTCGTGAAGTCAAGACCTTCGATGTCTCCAAGGGCAGCTATTTCATCTTCAATTTGCGCTGCTTCCCACTCTTCGGGTCCCACCAAGGGCAACCGAACGCGGGGACTAGATATCTTTCCGAGCCCATGGAGAACATATTTCGTGGCAACAGTTCCGGGAACATGCGTCATGATCGCACGAACCAAAGGTTCTAATGCTTGATGCTCTGCCGTTGCCGTCGCCAAATCACCGGCATTAACCGCATTGACAAGGGCCCGATATGCAGCAGGCGCGACGTTCGCTGTCACTCCGATCAGGCCGGATGCTCCAATAGCGAGGTGAGGCAAGACATTGGCATCATCTCCTGAGAAGTAGAGTAAGTCAGTTTGGTTGAGCACCCGGCTGACTTCACTAAAGTCGCCTTTGGCGTCTTTGATTGCGACGATATTGGGGTGTTTTGCTAACCGCAAGATTGTTTCGTACTGAACCGGGATTCCCGCTCTTCCAGGAATGTCATAAACAATAAAGGGAAGATCTGTGGCATCAGCAACCATGCGGAAGTGAGTAAGTACACCTGCCTGTGTGGGCTTGTTGTAATACGGGGTCACGGCCATGATGCCGTCCGCGCCAGCTTTGGCGCTCTTCTTGGCCAGTTCTATGGCGTGGGCTGTCTCATTTGAGGGACCACCCATAATGACTTTGGCTCTGGAACCAGCAACTTTTTTGCCTACTTCGACAAGTTTGACCTTCTCATCATCAGTCAGTGTGGAGGTTTCTCCCGTGGTTCCTGTGACAACAATTCCATCGGCGCCTTGGGTAACAACATCATCGATGTGTTTTTCGACATCATCCCAATCCACTTCACCGTCAGCGGTGAAGGGCGTGACAAGTGCCACAAGAACTTGTCCAAAGGGGTTGTCTATCGTGGTCACACTCTTAAGCGTAGTGCGGGTTGAAGACTAAGGCGAAACCCGACCGTGCTCGTTGAACGCCTCATAAGTCATCGGCATGAGCTGAGCCCAGGCGTCTTCCATCTTTTCAGCAACCATTTCGATTTCCCGCTGTGGGAAAGAAGGGAAGTGAGTTCCTTCACGCTTGGTACGCAGTGACAGGAAGTTCATCAGCGAGCGCGCATTCATGGTGACATACATCGAGGAATACGTTGCAACCGGTAACACTCCTCGTGCTACTTCACGAGCAACTCCGGCTTCGAGCATACGTTCATACTCTTGGTAGGCGACGGTGACAGCGTGCTTTGTCGCCTCTTGAGTAATCTGTGTCTGCTCTGATGTGCCGGGAATAAAGTCATAAGCACCAGGCTTACCTACCTGAACGAGGTTGCGATCTTCTGCAGGAACGTAAAAGACAGGGTTGAGTTCACGATACCGGGCAGATTCTTCGTTGTAACTGGCGATGCGATGACGCATGAACTCGCGGAAAACAAAGATGGGGGCCTGCACGTAGAAGGTCATTGAGTTGTGCTCAAAAGGGGAACCGTGACGATCGCGCATCAAGTAGTTGATCAACCCTTTATCGCGTTTTTCTGATTCTGCAGGGGCTTCAGTAGAACGCAGACTCTCTTCCAGCGTCTGTTCACCCTGGGTAGATACCCGGGCAGCAAACAGCACATCCGAGTCGTGAGCGCTTGCACGCACTAGTTCAACAGTTACGTCAGAACGAAATTCAATCTCAGTCACGTCTAAACACTACCCCGGCGTCATAAAAGGTCATACTCAACCAAGCCGGTAAGTAAAGAAATACCCTAATAAGACTATGGATTTTGCAATCATTGTTCTGATCATCGGCGGACTTGTTGTGCTGTCGACCGCAGTGGGATTTGTGATCACCTCTCGCGAAGGGCGTTTGACCAGACCAACAGGGATCACGGTGATTCATCACAAAGACCTTCCTGGAGCCTCAGCATTTGGAAAACGTGCCACACTGTTGCAATTTAGTTCTGAATTTTGCACAAAGTGCCCAGCTACACGAGTTCTACTCTCTCGTATTGCATCCGAAACTCCCGGGGTCGAACACGTTGATATTGATCTGACTCGTTCACCGGAGATTGCCCAGAAGTACAACATCCTCCAAACGCCCACCACGTTTGTCCTCGATGATGTAGGAGCAGTTGCTGCCCGCATTGGGGGCTCACCTCGTCCAGATGCTCTAACAACCGCCTTACAGATTGCTCTAAGGAGAGAACATGACAGCTACATCATCTAACGCCCAAGGAATCGACCCCCGAGGTCCACGATTTGGGGCAACAATTACCCTGATCTTCCTCACCGTTACCCTCGCACTTTTCTTAGGTGCTCAATACATTGCAGCCACCGCTGTCTTGGCCTACATTGTGGTGATTTTTGCTATCGGTGCTTTCGCCGGTATCTCGCGTCATCCCTATGGGTATCTATTCAAAAAACTTGTTCGTCCGCGCCTTCAGCCCCCTGCTGAACTCGAGGATGTCAAGCCACCCACTTTTGCCCAACTCATCGGGTTTGTGATCACTGCTGCCGGACTTGTCTTTGCGTTACTGGGGCTTTATCCAGCAGCCATTGTTGCGGTGGCGTTTGCTTTTGTTGCTGCGTTCTTGAACTCTGTCTTTGGTTACTGCCTGGGATGCCAAATGTATGTTCTTCTGGCTCGCGCCGGTATCGTGGGAAAGAAAGCGTCCCCCGCCAGCTAGTTCGTTCTTTCAGGAGTAACAATGTCTCAGCAGTTATCCGTTCTTATTGCTGGTGGCACGGGCACAATTGGCCGCTCACTGCAAGAGTTCCTGCTGTCACACGGTCACAATGTTGCCGTCTTGACACGGGGAAGTACTTCTCTGACAGCTCCTGTTCCCTTGTTTTCATGGACACCAGGCTCAGTATTAGATCTCGATGAAATTTCTCAGCAATGGGGTCAACCTATTGATGCAGTTGTTAATCTCTCAGGTTCTTCCATTAGTCAGATTCCCTGGACAAAAAAACGAAAAAAGAACATCTTGTCCTCCCGTATTAACTCCACCACCACCCTGGTTGATGCCATTGTTGCTGCACAAAAGAAACCAAAGATGTTCGTTAGTGGATCCGCAGTTGGTTTTTATGGAAATCGTGGAGATGAACACCTGACAGAATCTTCTTCCGCGGGATCTGGGTTTCTTACTGATGTTGTTGTGGCGTGGGAAGACTGTGCACGTCCGGCAGAAAAGATGTGCTCCGTTGCCTACATCAGAACAGGACTGGTTCTGGATAAAAAAGGTGCTCTCGCTCCGATAAAACTTCTTACTCGCTTTTTTCTCTCCGGCCCACTTGCTGGCGGTAAAGCTTGGTGGCCGTGGATTAGCTTGCATGATGAAGTTCGGGCTATCGAATTTATTCTCACCCACAACCTAACTGGGCCGATCAATCTCGTAGGCCCAGAGGCTGCTACATCTTCGACCCTGATGGCTTCTTTGGCAAAGCTCATGAAGCGCCCCTTTTGGTTTCCTGCCCCAGGTTTCGCAATCTCTCTTGCCTTAGGCCAGGCCGGTAAAGAATTACTTCTGTCAAGCCAGCACATCTCCCCAGACGTGCTGACCAAGGCAGGTTTTGTTTTTGATGATAAGGACGTCACGTCTGCGTTGACCCGCGCCCTGCGATAGCTTATAAATATGGGCGTTCGGATTGAAAAAATAGATTTACCCGGTATTGGTGTCAGGCATGATGTTGTCACTCAAGACGGTCAGCGCATCGGGTGTGTAAGTTACCGCGATGGGAACCGCGAAGTTGCACTGTATGACCCGGAAGATCCAGATGCAATCCTCGGTTCAGTCTCCCTTACCGGCGACGAGGCTGCAGCTCTCTCTGACCTCCTGGGTCATGCTGCATTGCTGAGCCAGCTTTCTGACTTGGGGGCAGAAAAAATCGGGCTGTTCACCGAACAACTCATTTTGCCTTCTGATTCCCGATACATTGACAAGCCGCTTGGTGAGACTAAGGCGCGAACCAAAACAGGCGCTTCAATTGTTGCTATTTTGCGAGGGAAAGATGTTATCCCCTCTCCCACCCCATCCGACGTTTTACGGATGGATGACCTGATTGTTGCCGTTGGTACTCGAGAAGGTTTAGACGCTCTCGACAAGCTTCTTGCTCACACACAGGTCTAGCCATGCATGAACAAGCCTGGATGCTCATTGAGGTCGGAGCATTATTGCTCGGCGTCAGTTTGCTGGGCAGGCTTGTTGTTAAGTTTGGTCAGTCCCCCATCCCGGTCTATCTCACCGCGGGTTTGATCTTAGGTGCGGGAAGTATCTTCCCCTTTGAAGCCAGCGAAGAATTCCTCGGAACTGGTGCTGAACTTGGCGTTGTCTTACTGCTGCTACTCCTAGGGCTGGAATACTCTCCCCAGGAACTTGTGGGGAATCTCAAATCCTCAGCACCTGCTGGGCTGTGGGATGCCCTGCTCAATGCGGTACCTGGCGCACTATTCGCGTTGATCATGGGCTGGGGTCCTGTAGCAGCTCTAGTGATGGCGGGAGTCACCTGGGTATCTTCATCCGGTGTTGTCGCCAAAGTCTTGAGAGATTTAGGTCGCGTGGGTAACCGCGAGACCCCCACAATCTTGTCCATCTTGGTGATGGAAGATTTGGCCATGGCTTTCTACCTCCCCGTGCTATCGGCTGTGGTTATTGGAGCCAGCTTGATGCAGGGAGCAATTACTGTTGCTATCGCTGTGGCCTCAGTGCTCATTGTGTTGTATGTCGCGCTGCGCCATGGAAAGAGAATTTCCCGAATCTTCTCAGCCGATCAGCCTGAATCTCTCCTGCTCGGTGTCCTTGGTCTCACTATGCTGATTGCTGGTCTTGCCTCCGAGGTTCAAGTTTCCAGTGCTGTTGGAGCTTTCCTAGTCGGTATTGCAATTTCTGGACAGGTTGCCCAGAATGCTGAGAAGCTTCTTTCCCCTTTGCGTGATTTATTTGCTGCGTTGTTTTTTGTCTACTTTGGCTTCACTACAAATCCCGCGGATATTCCCGCTGTTTTTATCCCCGCACTTCTGCTGGCAATTGTGACAATGAGCACCAAAGTCCTTACCGGCTATCTAGCAGCCCGCAGGGCACAAATCGGTGTACCCGGTCGCTGGCGTACTGGACTTGCCCTCATGCCTCGTGGTGAGTTCAGCGTCATTATCGCCGGACTTGCTGTGAGTTCAGGCGTGGAGCCAATGATTGCCCCACTTGCAGCCACCTACATGCTCATCACCGTCATTTCTGGCCCCATGCTTGCCCGGATTCCGGATACAACATGGTTCAAAAACCAACTTCGCGCTAGGCGCGGGGATGGGCTTGCTGGTAGCTCGCATTAAGCCGATCTAAGGACACATGGGTGTAAATCTGCGTTGTCCCCATGCTGGCATGGCCGAGAATTTCTTGAACAATACGAAGGTCAGCTCCCCCATCAAGCAAATGTGTTGCTGCTGTATGACGCAACGAGTGTGGGCCAGCTGGGCCTGAGCCGCCCAAAGGCTCTAATAAGTCGGCAATAAGTGCATACACAGCCCGAGAAGACATTCGTGCCCCGCGAGCACCTAGAAACACAGCGAGTGTTTCAGGTTTCTCTGCCTGCAACAACGGTCGTGCTGTGTCGAGATAGAGAGTAAGTGCGGTGGACGCAGGAATTCCGAAAGGAACAACGCGCTGCTTAGAGCCTTTACCCATTACTCGAACTGTCCGGGTTGAAAAATCAATGTCGTGTTGATTGAGGCCTACCAACTCAGAAACTCGCAAGGCAGATGCATAGAGCAGTTCCACGATTGCGTTGTTTCGTAGGGCAATGGGATCTCCCTCCTGAGCTCTTTCTTGCAGGAGCGAAAAAATGTCCTCAAGCTGGCCCGAGGCAATGACTCGAGGCAATGAGTGTTCTGTTTTGGGAGCCTTAAGCCGGGAGGCAGGATCTGAATCAAGAATGTGTTGACGCCTGAGCCACGATGAAAAGCTTTTGACGCTTGCCGCTCTTCTGGCCAACGTGGTGTGGGACAACCCTTGTTGAGAGGAGACAAAAAGCCATTGCCTAAATACATCAAGGGTGAGATCTGGCAGGTCATTCACGCCGACGCTGTGCGCAAAGTCCCAAAATGAGGTCAGATCAGATCGATATGCTGTCACCGTATGCGGGGAATATCCGCGTTCAGCGCGCAGGTAGTCCACAAAATCATCGACGGCGCGCTCGGGTGTCATATTCCAAGAATGCCGGATGAATGACCTAAACGATGTGTTGAGAGCTGTTGTGTTGGAATTATCTACCGACAAGCTCGAGGACCTCCTGCGCAGTAGTCACGCAGGTGGCAGCATATTCCCGCAACAGGCGGTGGCACCCGGCAGAGGACGCTGAAGTGATGGGTCCTGGCACAACACCGAGTGGCCTTCCTAATGAGGCGGCATGGTTGGCCGTATTCAAAGATCCTGACCGCCAGCCTGCCTCGACAACAATAGTTGCTTGACTCACCGAAGCAATGAGCCTATTTCGCAAAAGAAATCTCCACTTGGTTGGTGCCCACCCGCACGGAAGTTCTGACAGAACTAACCCGTGAGAAACCAATCTGCCTAATAGTGCATCGTGACCGCTGGGGTAGAAGCGGTCGATGCCCCCTGCGAGAAATGCCATCGTGATTCCTTCACTAGCAAGCGCACTGCGGTGTGCCATTCCATCAATGCCATAGGCAGCTCCTGAAACAATTGCCATGGAGTTGTCAACCAGTTCAGGAACAATCTGCGCAGTGACATGCTCTCCATAGCCCGTTGAGGCTCTGGCCCCCACAATGGAAATACTGCGAGAAAAAGAAGCTAGGTGGTCGCTGTGCCCGCGAACCCACAAAAGATAGGGCTTGTGATACTCAAGGTCGTTCAACCCAGATGGCCACATATCGGTTTCTGGCGAAACCACATACGCTCCAATACCGGCAGCATGCTCTAACGCTTTCACTACCGCAGAGTCCTGTAAGCGAGGCGTCCAGCGCATCAAAGCTTCTGCTAGCTGCGCTGGAAACTCATCATCGTGATAACCAGAAAACCTCGAGAGAATTTTTATACTGGTAAGTCCCTCCAATACAGCTTTAAGAGCATCCACTGCCCCTAATTGTTCAATGAGTACTCCGGCAATTCGATCTCCGGGTTCGGTGATGGTGGACCAACATGCTCTGGCAAATAAAACGTCACGAGACTGTTCACCAAGGTCATGCGGAATCACTGGAATGATGAGGCGATCGATGTCGGAGCGAGAAAAACCAAGAGTGGCAAGCATAAAAGGCATAGTGCCCCGAAAACGAGGAGCACTATTAGCAGCAGAAGAAAAGTCTTACAGAACGTGCACGGTCAGTTGTGTGGAGGACTACTCGTCGAGAGCGAGTTCTTTGGGAAGCTCAAAATCTTTAGATGAGAGCTCTTCCACATTGACATCTTTAAAAGTGAGAACTCGAACACTCTTCACAAAACGGTCAGCACGGTAGACATCCCACACCCAGACATCTGTCATGGTCAACTCAAAATAAAAGTCGTGTTCTGCGTCTATGCGCTTCACATCGACATCATTTGCGAGATAGAAGCGGCGTTCTGTTTCAATCACATACGCGAATTGGCTGACAACATCTCGATATTCACGGTAGAGAGCTAACTCTGCTTCCCGGTCGTAATCATCGAAGTCTTCTTCATCCATAGTGAGTCAATCTTATGCCTGCTGAACGGTATCCTTTACCCAGGTTTTTCTATGATGGTCCGAAGTGCCACGAGAACTGATGGCGTCCATGTGTATAGCCGCGCCAT
>JBIIGO010000126.1:0-2525 GCA_044236405.1 Aurantimicrobium sp. | reverse complement strand
TCAGCATCTCCTCGTTGATAGATGAATCTTTCCAGGACTATTGGCAGGGAAGTACAGAATACGAGGCAGGCGCAAAGGTTGCTGATGAGTTCTCAGAACTAAATCCGATTCAGGAATACCTGAGGCCAGCAATCGACTGGGAAGCAGCCTGGCACAACCTGAAGACCAAGGAACGCTACCTTCTAATCAAGACCAACGAAGCTGATACATGGGCTCTGTTTATGCATAGGTAGAGCTTTTGACCAGGGAGGCAGCCAGTTCTGTCTCCCAACAACAACCACACCAACTACCACAACCACCAAAACCAATGTCTGCTTCATTCAACGACATTCCCAAGTATGCACGTAGTAGTAAGCGTGTCACCATCACTGTTCCCTTCCATGTTTTTAATTACATGGTGGATAGAAGTGCTGAGGAAGGACGGAGTGTGTCCAACCTCATGGCATACCTCCTAGAGCGCGCTATTGATGCAGGGAAGTTCTAAAGATGGCAAAGACACAGAGATACATCCCTAGCGATGAAGAGATCGCAGTTGCCTTCAGAAGACTGAATGACTCACCGTGGGCAACCATCTTGGCAAGGATGCTTGTCTATGGATTGAGGCCACATGAATCACATCTTGGCATCATTGATGACGATGGGCTCTTTCATGTCCCCGCTAACACCAAAACTGGTGAGCGCATCGTTCCCCCATTCGATAACAGACCCGGCTGGCTAAGGCGAGCACGAGGAGCGTTGCCGAAGCTAAGAGTGAGAATGAACAGGGAATACGGGGTCCGTACGTATCAGGCCTTTCGACGACGTGACGTTCCCTTCAGTCCATACGATTGCCGTCACCGCTTTGTGGTTCTGACTGAGGAGGCAGGAATACCACCAGCCATCGCTTCTGTTTGGGCTGGCCACTCAACACGGACGCGGTACGAGGTTTACACAAGGACGCTGGACCAAAGACGAGCACTCAGGTACGCTTACGAGAACGGGTTAATCCCCAACAACAAGAACCACTCCAACAAATCTTATGTCTTCGGTAACTCAGTATGATACTTTTCGAGCACTTAATCAGCTTGCATCTTTAGTCGTCGGCAGGGAACGTGCCCTGCAGACAAACGACCTGGAGAACGATCCGATAGCCCGTATTAAGAAATTGAAGATGCTCCTGGATGACGACTTCAGGGCTGCCAACCAGATCGGCGACTCAAAGAGCCTGAAGCAAATAGAACGCAGTATGGCGAGTCTCCAGAGCCTTCTGGTTCTTGCGGAACTTGTCGATGAGGTGGCGTGGTGAGCGGTGGACACCACTAAATAGTGTCACACAACTCATTCCTTCCATTTCCTGAAACCGTAACTGCTGCAGTCGATTACAAGGATTGCAGCTAGTTTTTTATCTAGCGCATACCGGTTAACCGTACACACAGCCTGTCCATAGCTGCTATATTCACAGCACCAAGCCACAACTGTGGCACTTGGACGAATTCCTGTTGGATGTGCCGTCTGCTGGTCTCCAACTTGGCTGCTTTTGCCGATGCTCCCAGCAGAACGGGAGCCCGGAAGTCACCGAAGATCCTTGCTGATCGAAGTCGGGCAGTTGGCCTGGACTCCAGCAGAGGGTTTGTTTTAAGCCACAAGGCCGCACTTGAACCTCGATAACTGAATACATAGCCCCCTTTCCAAGGCCAAGGAAGACTCGGCCAAGGGTTTCGGTGCTGGTATGAGGCAAAGTTGCGCAATGCGCACATTTCAGATAAATCCCGGAATCCGGGAATTTGACCCTGCCTCCACCGAGCAGAAGATGTCTCGTCACGCACGAGAATAGTTCTGCCGAGCACCTGACGAGGTTAAGGCTGTTGTCGTTGAGGACAGCGGCATTTGACACCTTCTACAGAGAGCTTTGTGCTCCTTATTCGTTTACCAAACCACACCATCAAAGACACGAACTTTATGACCACAAAATTGGAACGCGTTGTTTACGCACGCATTACAACTGAAGACTACCGTGCCCTTAATGCCCTTGCAGACAAAAGGCAGCAAACTATTTCGCAGCCAATACGGAAGACTCTGATTGACTCTGGAGTTCTTAATCGCTGAATCTATCCCACCGCATTGATATGACTGACACTAACGAAATTTCTTTCTCGATTCGATCCGACATCATCGGCAAAACATCTGACTCAGCCGTTCTCTCCACACTTGCTGATGGCTGGAGGGTTCAGTCAACCGACGATCCCTCAAAGCTTCTGACGGCACTTGGTGGTAAGGGTTGGGCCATTGCACCAGGGGTTTACAAGGATGGAATCAAAAAGAAGGAGAACTTCCTTCGTAGCCAGGTTTACTTGGCCGACTTTGATGGAACGATATCCCTTGAAGATGCAAAGCAACATCCCTACTTGACTCAGCACTTCATTGGTCTCTACACCACGGCATCTCACGGCAAAGGTAAAGGCGACAGGTTCAGAGCGGTTGGCATCCTCCCTGACGCCTTCACCACAGCAGAGGCTTACGACAGAGCCGTTAAAGCCATCCGCGAA
>JBIIGO010000034.1:0-10031 GCA_044236405.1 Aurantimicrobium sp. | reverse complement strand
GCACCTGCACCAGCCTGGAGCGTCGGGGTTGCTCCCACGAAATCTAAAATTGCATCGTACTTCACCCCTGCGGGCAGCTCAGACACCGCGTGATCTGCTCCGAGTTCTAGCGCAGCGGCACGCTTATCTTCCGAGAGATCTAACACCGTCAGTTCAACATTTGCCATCTTCTTAAAGAACTGCACGGCAAATTGCCCCAGTCCACCTGCGCCAATAACTAATGCTGTGGCATTAGGGACGTTGAGGTGTGGCAGTGTGCGCTTGACGGCACGAAATGCGGTGAGTCCTCCACACGCGAGCGGGGCTGTAGTGACGGGATCCAGATCTCCAATAGGAATGAGATAGTCGCGGCTGGGAACCTTCATATACTCGCTGTAGCCGCCATCGTCGACAACCCCGGCTTCATGACTGTTAGCGCAGATCATTTCTAGGCCGGCGTTGCACTGGCGGCAATCAGATTTACGGCATCCCCAAGGGGCATATACAAGGACGCGGCCGAGTTCTGCATGTTCTCCCACAACCTCGTGACCTAAGACAAGAGGAAGGGGGCCACCAAAGTGCCCATCGGCCACGTGTATATCTGAGTGACACACACCGCACGCGATAACCTTGACGATTTCTTCACCGGGTTTTTCTGCCACGGGAATGGCTCGTTCTTCCGCCACGAGTGGCGCTCCGGCCTCGACTAAAACTACAGATTTCACAAATCCTCCACACTGAGATCTTCCGCCTAGTTGCCGGAAAACTTACCCTCGGTTACGCTATAAAATATTGTATATCCGATTGACGGATGTGTAACTCAAAGATGAGGAACCATGGCATCACACACTCCTAGCGCCCCCATGACAATGGATGACTGCGCAAAAATCATTACCGACAACAATATCCATACGGTTGAGTGTATTTTTACGGATACGTGGGGATTACCACGCGGGAAACGTTTACCAGTTCAGCAGTTTCTCTCTGGTGCTGGATTCTCTATCGCCGGCGTCGCGTTCTCCTGGAACTTCCGCTCCGATGTGGAATCAACCCCGTGGTTTGAAAACGACATGGGTGCCCCCGACATGAAAGCGGTCCCCGACCTGCAGTCTTTCCGCATTGCAGGCTGGGAAGAGGGCATGGCCACCGTGATGTGTGACATGGTCGAAGGTGACACTGGCGAACCAATCTCGATGGATGGTCGCGGCATGCTCAAAAAGACCATTGAGCAATACCGAGAACTGGGATATCAGATTAACTTGGCAACCGAGTTGGAATTCCACCTCTTCAACGAGGATTGGACTCCCATCTCCGAACAGGCCTACTGCTATTCCATGGACCGGGCTGACGAATTAGAAAACGTTATTGGTGGAATCCGTCACGCCCTCGAAAAGTCAGGTATCGAGGTTGAAGCCTCCAACGTTGAATACGGTCCCTCTCAGATCGAAATCAACCTCAAATATGATGACGCGTTGACCATGGTGGATAAAACCATCTTGTTCCGTCACATTGTCCGCCGCGTCGCACGCCAAAACGGCATGAATGCCACCTTCATGGCCAAACCCATTAATGGTGGAGCGGGCTCGGGAATGCATGTTCACCTGAGTCTGACCGATCTGAAGGGGAAGAATCTCTTTGCTGCGGAGGATGTCGATCACGCGATCCACTCCACCCTGATGCAAAAGTTTGTTGCAGGGTCACTGAAACACAACCTCGAACTCCAGATCATTGCTCAACCAACTGTCAATGACTACAAGCGCATTGTGGACTACTCGTTCTCTCCCACCCAAGTGTGTTGGGGACTGGATAACCGTATGGTCGGCATCCGCTGTATTACGCACTCGGGTCCAGGAACGCGCGTCGAGATTCGCTGGGCTGCCGCTGACTCCAACCCTTACTTGGTTGCGCAAGGCTACTTACAAGCAGGTTTGGACGGGCTCAAAAATGACTACGAGCTCATCCCTCAGTCAGTGGGAGATCCTCACGTGGACGAATCTCTGGTGAGATTCGCCACCAGCATGCGTGACTCCCTCGCGAACTTCTCCTCAAGCTCCTGGAATGTGGAGTGTTTCGGACCGGACTTCGTAGAGAACTTCACGGTCATGCAACAAAACGAGATGGCGGCCTTTGCCGCCTGGGTCACCGATTGGGAAACCCAACGTTATCGTGATGTGATGTAAGGAAGATGTCTAAAACTGTTTTGCTCATCACTCACGAAGAAACCACTGCGTCGGATTATGGCTATGTTGGCGACTACCTCCGGGAGCTCGGTCACACTGTCATTCACCATGACGTGCTCCGTGCAACACCTGCGTATGACGGCTTCTTGGAAGCTGATACGAACTTTCCCTCGTTAGACGGAATCGATTCGGTCATCATTTTTGGATCCTTCAGCCACGCCTATAACCCACAAACACGTCACTGGGTCGAAAAAGAAATGGACTTTATTCGCACTGTTCGCGAGCGCGGCACCCCTTATCTGGGAATCTGTTTTGGTGCACAGCTGCTAGCCGAAGTATTAGGCGGGCGCACCATCAAAGCAGATCGCATGGAAGTGGGCATGATTACCTTTGATGCCACCGCTGCCTGCCCCACAGCTCCTGGACCGTGGTTCTCCTGGCACCATGACATTGTTGAACTTCCTGATGATGTTGAAGTTTTGGCGAAAACTGATATCGCTCCGCAAGTGTTCAAAGCCGGGAACTCTCTGGGGGTTCAATTCCACCCAGAAGTCACTACAGAACTGATGAACGAATGGATCCGCGTTGGCGGAGATGAGCTCACCGGAAACTACACCGCGGAAGAGTTTAAGAAAGAATGGGAAACCAAGGGAAAATATGCCCAAGCCCACGGACGTGAACTCATTGATTGGTTTTTAACCGTGGAGCCGGTAGTAGTTAGCTAAAGCTGACAACGTGCCAATCGGATAAAGAAAGATTGCACTGTTGTCAATAAAGCAAAAAACTTACTGAGTCTCTCTGCGCTTCATCGTGAAGTAACGGATCTCTTGGTATTCCTCAAGACCTTCAGCGCCACCTTCGCGGCCTGTGCCCGAGGCTTTTACGCCACCAAATGGTGCTGCGATATTTGAGAGCAAGCCGTTGTTGATGCCGACCATTCCTGTCTCAAGTGCCTCGGCAACATTCAGAGCACGATCGAGATCTTGTGTAAAGACAAATGCGGCTAAACCAAACTCCGTGTCGTTAGCTTTGGTGAGAACCTCTTCTTGCGTCTTAAAGCGTGAGATTGCTGCCAGAGGGCCGAAAATTTCCGTGGTGTAGATGTCTGCTGTTGCAGGAACATTATCGAGCACCGTGGCAGGAAAGAAATAACCTTCACGATCAGGTGCTTGGCCACCGGTCTTCAGCTCGGCACCCTTGGCCACTGCATCATCAACGAGGTGAGTGAGGCGTGCGACTGCACGGTCATCGATCACCGGTCCTAATGTTGTGTCTTTGTTCAACGCATTACCGAGCGTGAATTCAGACATCTTCTGAGTAAATCCAGCAACAAAGTCATCTGCGATGCCTTCTTGGATAAACATCCGGTTTGCGGCAACGCAGGTCTGGCCGCCGTTACGCATCTTGGCAAGAATTGCTCCCTCAATAGCGCGGTCAAGATCCGCGTCATCAAATACAAGAAGTGGCGCGTTACCGCCGAGCTCCATCGAGCTCTTTACAATGTTCTTGGCCGCAAGTTCCATCAAGGTGCTGCCCACGGGAGTAGATCCCGTGAAAGAAATCTTGCGCACACGAGAATCAGCCAACAACGTCGAACTAAATGCAGACGCCTTGGTTGTGGTGATGACCTGAACCAAGTCCTTGGGAACGCCGGCCTCGATCATGAGCTCAAGTAAGACGACGGTGGTCAAAGGAGTCAGTGCTGCAGGCTTCACCACACACGCACACCCGGCAGCCAACGCAGGAGCAATCTTGCGGGTGGCCATGGCCATAGGGAAGTTCCACGGCGCAATCAGAACGGCGTTACCCACGGGTGAGCGACGCACCAAAATGGTGGCATCTCCCGCAGGCGAATCCCGGTAGAGGCCCTGCGAGCGCAATGCCTCCTCGGCGAACCAGCGGACATAGTCAGCTGAGTACTGCACTTCTGCGACACATTCGGCCAAAGGCTTACCCATTTCACGGGCAATAACATAGGCAAGACGGTCTTTGTTTTCTATAAGTTTTGCGTAGACCGCGTGCAAGGTGTCAGAGCGAAGACGTGGACTTGTCTTTGCCCATGCTTTTCCTGCTTTGTCTGCTTTGTCCAATGCAGTGAGCGCATCTTCAGCGGTGTGATCGGGAAGTGAGTAAATCACTTTCTGCGTTGCAGGGTCTTCGATGTCAAAGCTTGCTGCTGCAGGAATCATCACGGATGTGTTGATGCTCGCCAACGCTTTTTCTGACTCTGCCAGCAGTGTGGCATCAGGTTCAAAGTACGACATTGTCTTTTTTCCTTTGGGTTTAGATCGTTTAGAGCCCACCACGAGCAATGAGTTGCTGGGCGATCACATTCTTTTGAATTTCGTTCGTTCCTTCGCCCACAATCATCAGGGGCGCATCGCGGAAGTATCGTTCAACATCGTATTCGGTTGAGTAGCCGTATCCGCCATGGATGCGGATCGCGTTGAGGGCAATTTCCATGGCAACTTCGGAGGCAAAGAGCTTTGCCATTCCAGCTTCCATGTCACAGCGTTCTCCACTTTCAAACTTTTCTGCAGCGAAAATGGTGAGTTGACGTGCTGCTGTGAGCTTGGTGGCCATGTCAGCGAGGTAGTTACCAATGGATTGGTGTTTCCAGATGGGTTTGCCGAATGTTTCGCGTTCTTGGGCATACCGAATGGAATCTTCCAATGCTGCTGCGGCAACACCCAAAGATCTCGCGGCTACTTGAATACGGCCGGTTTCCAAGCCCTTCATGAATTGTGTGAAGCCTTGGCCGGGGACCCCTCCCAAGATTTGTGAGGCAGGTGTGCGGTAGTTGTCGAAGGATATTTCACAGGATTCGACCCCTTTATATCCCAGCTTGGGTAAGTCTCTGGAAACGGAGAATCCTTCACCTGGTTCAACTAACACAATGGACATTCCCGTATGACGAGGCTCTGCCGCCGGGTCGGTTTTGACCAGCAACGCTGTTAATCCTGAATGACGCGCATTAGAAATCCATGTTTTGGCACCATTAATCACCAAATCATCGCCGTCTTGTTTGGCCACCGTGGTGATGGCTTGAAGGTCAGAGCCTCCACCAGGTTCTGTGAGTGCCATAGTTGCGCGCAGCTCTCCGGTTGCCATCAACGGGAGATACTTCTGCTTTTGTTCGTCGGTGCCATATAAATCCAGGAGTTTGGCCACAACCGTGTGGCCGCCCATCGCACCAGAAAGACTCATCCAGCCCCTGGCAAGCTCTTCGGTGACCTGGACATACGCCGGCATCGAAATAGGCAATCCGTCATACTCCTCAGGCACAGCCAAGCCGTAAATGCCCATCTCTTTCATTTGTTCGATCCAGGCTTCTGGATACTCGTTTGCGTGTTCAACCTCGCGAACCGTGGGCTTTACATCTCGATCAATGAATGCTCGGACCGTGTCAACGAGCATTTGCTCTTCTTCAGAGAGTTTATGCGTCATAAAAACAAAATATATCATATTGAAGACCTCAGATATGTGTGCAGTCCGTATTATGTAATAAGCATTATTAACGTAAAAACGAAGGTGTTTTTACGGTTGTTTTTTATGAGGGAAATCACGAACATGAAGCCACGCCAACGCCAGGTCAGACCACAACTAGGCGATGAAGCTGCCTCCTACCTTCGTGATCAGATCACCTCAGGAACACTTCCTGCAGGCTCTCCCGTTCGACCTGAAACAGTTGCTGACGAGCTAGGCATTTCCACCACACCTGCCCGTGAAGCCCTTCAAGCACTTCGCGCTGAAGGCTTCCTTGACCTTGCCCCTCGCAAAGGCTTCACCGTAGCCAAAATTGATGGCAATGACGTGCGGGATATGTTCTTGGTGCAATCTCTGGTTGCCGGGGAACTCGCCGCTCGTGCTGCCCAAAACCGCTCAGACGAAGCGTTGGCAGAGATGATCGAAATTCACGAAGCACTCATCGCCGCTGCACAGCGGGGTGACTTAGCCTCTGTCGAGGAGTTCAATCATGCATTCCACCGCGAAATTAACTTAGCTGCTGATGCCCCTCGACTTGCCTGGGTCATCAAGTTAGTCGCGCGCTACGCCCCTAGTCGTTTCTATGCGTCCATCCCCGGATGGTCAGACACCACCGTCGCGGATCACAATGGATTAATTGATGCCATCACAGCGGGAGATGCCGACAAAGCACGGGCAGAGATGACCGAACACGTTCGTCACGCCGGGGAGCAACTTGCCCGCCACGTTGATGCACGTATTGCCGCACAGCAGTAACAGCACACTATCGGCCTGATAAATAATGAGGTTTAACCTCATTGTGTATATAATATTTTCTGTGACGTTCTGAGAGGATTCTGCACGTGAAAATCGTTGTACTGGTCAAGCAAGTTCCTGATACCTGGGGCGAGCGCACCCTAGACAGCTCGACCGGATGGGTCAATCGCACCGGGGAGAACGTCATTGATGAAATCAATGAGCGGGCTCTCGAAGTGGCCTTGAGCATCAAAGATGCTGACAAGTCCGCTGAGGTTATTGCGATCACCATGGCTCCAGATAACGTTGCCGACTCCCTCAAAAAAGCATTAGCAATGGGCTGCGACTCCGCTATTCACGTGTGTGACCCAGCACTAGCTGGGGCCGATGCCTCCGTGACTGCCGCGATTCTTTCTGCCGCGATTCGCACCATAAACCCCGACCTCGTTATCGCTGGAAACGAATCAACTGATGGTCGCGGTGGACTTGTTCCGTCAATGATTGCCGAACACTTACATATCGCCCATCTTGGAATGCTTGCATCTATCGACGTGTCTTCCTCGTCAGTGAGCGGTATCCGTTTACTCGAAGATGGCACCCAAGAAGTCACCTGTTCTCTTCCTGCCGTCATCTCTGTCAATGAGAGCAACCCTGATACACGCTTCCCCAGCTTCAAAGGAATTATAGGAGCAAAAAAGAAACCGGTAACGGTACTGACATGTTCCGACCTGGGAATTGATTCCACAAGTGTGACAACTGTCCTCAGTTCTACAGCACGTCCTCCACGCCAAGCAGGAACCAAAATCGTGGACGATGGTACCGCCGCCACTCAACTTGCTAATTACCTCACCTCTCACCGGCTGATCTAAGGATTAATACTCAGATGTCGAACATTCTTTTCCTTGCCGAACGCTCCAGTTCAGGTTCACTCAGCGCCCCCACTGCCTCGCTTAGTGCGCAGGCAACCCGCCTGGGAACACCCGTTGCCGTCCTGGTGTCAGATGCTGCATCCTCAGCGGCGTTAGTTTCTGAGCTTGGTGCTCTGGGGGCTGCTGAGGTTGCCCTCGCTCACACCACAGACACTAATCTGCTTGTAACCCCCGAAGTAGATGCTCTTCAAGCTGCCATTGCCCAGTTTTCTCCCACAGCCGTGTTAATTCCCAACACCGTCAACGGCAAAGAGGTTGCGGGTCGTCTTGCTGTTCGCTTAGGTACGTCCGTGCTGGTTGATGTTGTGGAGGTCAACGGACAAAGCGACAGTATCGTCGCCACACATTCAGTCTTTGGCGGAAACTATACCGTCGAGGCTTCCACCTCTGGAGCTGTCGCCATCTTGACCATGCGCCAAGGCTCAGCAGACGGCCGCACTGCCGTATCCTCACCCAAAGTCACAGAAGTGTCTATCTCCCCTGATGCTTCACTCACCGGCACAGTAACTTCTCGCTCCTCACGCTCCTCTGAATCATCACGTCCTGAACTACGCGGTGCAGAACGCGTTGTTTCAGGTGGCCGAGGCTTGGGCTCAGAAGAAAAGTTTGCACTCGTTGGACAACTCGCTGACACCCTGGGTGCTGCCGTGGGTGCATCTCGTGCCGCCGTTGATGCTGGCTACGTTCCCCATAACTATCAAGTGGGTCAAACTGGTGTTACCGTTTCTGCCCAGCTCTACATTGCCCTAGGTATTTCGGGTGCTATTCAACACCGGGCGGGCATGCAAACTTCCGACACCATTGTGGCAATCAACAAAGACCCCGATGCCCCTATTTTTGATGTTGCTGATTTTGGCATTGTCGGAGACGTGTTCACGGTTGTCCCCCAACTCATTTCAGAAATTGAAGCACGGAGATAAGCCTTGAGCATTACTGCCGAAACCAAAAAGAAACTCCTTATTGGGGTTCCTGGTGCCCTGATTGTTTTTGCTGTTCTGGTGGTTCTGGCTCAGTGGTTTCGATCAACTGAAGCAGGTATTGATTTTATTGCCGCCTACCCCGGGGAAACAGAGCTTCCGGAAGGTGCACCGGTTGGCTTTCCAGCCTGGTTGAATTTTCAACACTTTTTGAACGCCTTCTTTATTATTCTGATTGCTCGCACCGGGTGGCTCGTGCGCACCACGCAACGCCCTGCCGCGTATTGGACCCGCAATAACAGAGGGCTTATTCGCACCAAGGGTGAGCCCAAGAAAATAAGTCTGGATCTTTGGCTGCACCAAAGCTTGGATGTGTTGTGGGTTACCAACGGTCTGATTTTTGTTGTGTTGCTGTTTATCACCGGACAGTGGATGCGCATTGTCCCCACCAGTTGGGATGTCTTCCCCAATGCTGTTTCGTCAGCCATTCAATATGCCTCACTGAACTGGCCTTTAGAAAACGGGTGGACAAACTACAACAGCTTGCAGGTGTTGGCGTATTTCACCATTGTGTTTATTGCCGCACCGCTGGCCATCATCACCGGGTTGCGCATGTCCAACCTCTGGCCAGGACCGTCAGCTCGAATCAGCAAGATCTACCCGCTTCCTCTGGCCCGCGCAGTTCACCTCCCCGTGATGATTTTCTTTGTCTTGTTCATCATCGTTCACGTAACCTTGGTGCTCACCACCGGGGCGCTTAAGAACCTTAACCATATGTTCGCTGCCAATAACGGAGATAGCTGGTTGGGATTCGGAATCTTCGCACTGCTTATTGCCTTGATTGTTGCCGCCTGGATTTTGGCAAAGCCCGCATTCTTACAACCCCTAGCATCTTTAGGTGGCAAGGTCACCCGTCAATAGGACTTAGAGCAATCCGAACTCTTTGAGAACTGCTTGAGTATGTTCACCGAGTGCAGGAACAGCATTCATCTCAGGTTGGTAGGACTGTGCTGAAACCGGTGGAAGCAAACTCTTGGCCGTTTCACCACCTGGGATCTCCACCTCTCGCCAGCGGTTTCGGGCAGCTAGCTGAGGGTGCCCTGCAAACTCGTGCATGTTCCGTAACCGAGCATTAGCGATGTCAGAGTGGTCCAGACGAGCAAGTGCTTCTTCTGTGCTCAGCTGTGAAAAAGCTTCAGTGATGAGCCCATGCAGATCCTCACGGTGGGCAATGCGGGTGGAGTTAGAGACAAAGCGCTCATCGCTGGCAACACTCTCATTAGCTAAGACACCGGCACAGAACGTGTTCCACTCGCGCTCATTCTGTATTCCAAAGAACACCGTTCCATCAGAGGTATTAAAGGGGCCATACGGGGCGATGGTGGCATGTTGTGCACCCGAGCGTGGTTGCTGTGTGCCTCCGTATTCGGCATAGAGATAAGGCTGTTGCATCCATTCACCGAGAGCTTCCAGCATAGATATATCAAGAATGTCTCCGCGTCCCGTTTTTCCTCGCTGTATCAACGCAGCAAGAACGCCGCTGTAGGCATACATGCCGGCCGCGATATCAGCAATAGATATCCCGACCTTTGATGGTGTCTGTTCGGTGCCGGTGACACTGAGCAAACCAGCTTCACACTGCACCAACAGGTCATAGGCTTTTTTCTGCTCGGCAGGACCACCTCGGCCATACCCAGAAATACTGACGTAGATCAGCTGAGGATTGAGTTCCACAGCGCTCTGGGAATCAAGGCCAAGACGGTCAAGGGCGCCTGGTGCGAGGTTCTGAATGAGAACATCAGCTG
>JBIIGO010000124.1:0-2575 GCA_044236405.1 Aurantimicrobium sp. | reverse complement strand
ATTCGATGGAGCCGATAAATCAACGGCATGTGCCGCAGGATCGGTAATGACGGGTGAATCAAATGCCACCTCATTCTCACGCTGGGCATTGTTTCGTCGCCACCACGGAACAGATGATGACAGTGCAGGGTCCACCTCTAATGGTTGGAAGGCACCGGTGTTTTGGGGGTTTTCTGCCTGTGGTGCCCCAAACAAATACTCATAGAGCTCTCGAAAACGTGCACCAATTTTGTTAGGTGGGGTTTTGGTAATGATCAATAACGAGAGCAGCATCAAAATGATGATGACGACCACTGCACCGACAGGGGTGATCAGCGTCATCAACGGAGCGGCGATGAGCCACCCCACTAAACCACCGGCGTCTGCTAGTGCAGCCGGTCCCTCAGAAGGCTCAGGCTGTGTGCCATAAATATGGGCTAACCCAGAGGCAGAAGACAGCAACAACAGCAAACCGACACCAATCCGGTTGTTGTCGTGAACTGAACTGGGGTGTCTAAACAACCAGATTGCAAGCAAGATTAAGACGACAGGTAAACCATAGGCAATGCGGCCAAAGAGCCCGCCAAAGGTCCAATCATTGATTGTTTGAGCCACTTCATTAGCCGGCAGAAACCATTGGGTAATAGACCCAGCGACCGCTAGAAGGACCAGAGTAAAAGGAACACCGTCTCGGCGATCCTCTTTGGAAAACTTTTCAGGGCCCAACATCCTGGCTGCTCCCCCGACCACATGAGCCATACCCATCCAGACTCTGGCGATACCGGTGTATTGGTGCGAGGAGGAGGACGTGTTTTTTGAGCTCGCTGAGGACCGAGTCTTGGATTTACTCGAGGATCCCCCGGAAGATTTTGCGCGCGCAGCCATGGCTCAACGCTACGCGATGGGGACAAAAATCCCCGTAAATACAGGCGAGTGTTGAGATATGGGAACGCCTCAGGTCGATACCTTAGCGCTCTGTCACAGCTATGAGAACTAAACCGTTATCCATGCCGTTGCATACCCAGGAAGTTTGCCATCCACTAGCGGTGCACTGGTGAGACGAACTGTTCCTTCGGGCAGTGCAACAGGCTTCTTGCCGAAGTTAGTGACGCTGTGCCATCCATTCTCGCGACTGAAATGGACAACCTTAGGCTTACTCGCTTGCCAGGTCAGCTCTTCAGTTGACAGGAGTTCTTTTCGTAATGAAAGAGCCTGACGATACAGCTTCAAAGTTGAGTCTTCTTGAGTCTCTTCAAATTCCACTGAATAACCGGCAAACCACGAAGGTTGAGGCAAGTGGGCAGATCCAGATCCAAAGCCAAACGAAGACCCTGTCTTCTCCCAAGGCAGAGGAACACGACAGCCATCTCGACCTTTACGGGTGTGACCATCACGGAACCAAATGGGGTCCTGAAGCACATCGCCGGGAAGATCAGCAACTTCAAAGAGTCCTAATTCTTCTCCCTGGTACATGTAGGTACTTCCAGGCAAGGCAAGAAGCAGCATTGTTGCTGCTCGAGCACGGGAGAGACCCTTTTCCATGTCGAGTTCAGGGCTAGTGCCATCGGTCATCAACCACTTTTCAAAATCGACTTTCTTGGGTAATCCGTAGCGTGTAGCATGACGGACAACGTCGTGGTTGGAGAGAACCCAGGTGGACGAAGATCCAGATTCTTGAGCAAGTTTCACATTGAAATCAATGATTTTCCTGAACTTACGAGCAGACCATGGTGCCGCCAATAAATCAAAGTTAAATGCTTGCCCTAGTGTGTCTGGGCTTGCATATCTGGCTCGTCGCTGCGCAGGAACCCAGGCTTCAGCTACAGCAACACGGGGTGGATTGTAGGAATTGAAGACCTCACGCCAGCCGTGATAGACCTCCATGACCTCATCACGGTCAAAAAGATGATGTGATCCATCAAGAGGAATATTGTCCATCTTGAAATTAGGGATAGAAGGATACGGCTCAGACATATCCTTTTTCATTGCGTGAGCAACGTCAATACGGAATCCGTCAACCCCACGGTCAGCCCAGAAACGAAGAGTCTTCTTAAAGTCTTCAATGACCTCATCGTTGTCCCAGTTGAAATCCGGCTGCTCCGGAGCGAAAAGATGCAAATACCATTGTCCTGGCGTGCCATCGGGGTTCGTTGTTCGAGTCCACCCAGTTGGACCAAAGTGTGAAGGCCAATCATTGGGAGGAAGCTCTCCGTTTTCACCTTTGCCGTCGCGGAAAATGTAACGATCACGCGCTGCAGATCCTGGCTCCGAGGTAAGTGCTTCTTGGAACCAGACATGCAAGTTTGAGGAGTGGTTGGGAACAATATCAACAAAAACTCTGATGCCTTTGTCGTGATACTGCGCAATCATTTCGTCAAAATCAGCCAGCGTTCCGAGCTTAGGATCGACATCACGATAGTCATCAACGTCATACCCCCCATCAGCAAGAGCAGAAGGGTAAAAAGGGCTCAACCAGATTGCATCGACACCAAGCTGTGACAAGTAGTCAACTTTGGACGTGATGCCTTGGACATCTCCGAGTCCGTCTCCATTGGAGTCTTTGAAGGAGCGAGGATAGACCTGGTAGACAACTGCT
>JBIIGO010000033.1:0-10214 GCA_044236405.1 Aurantimicrobium sp. | reverse complement strand
ACTCCCCGGTAAGGGAAGTGTGGTCGGAAACCGTTTCTTAACTAATGAGACAGTGCGCAAAATTGTGTTCACTGGCTCCACAGCTGTCGGCAAGCAAATCATGCGTGAAGCTTCTGATCAGGTTAAAAGAGTGACTCTCGAGCTCGGTGGCAAGAGCGCCAACATTGTTTTTGCCGATGCTGATGTCGACAAGGCTGCTGCGACTGCACCCTCCTCGGTGTTTGAAAACTCTGGGCAGGACTGCTGCGCCAGAAGCCGCATCCTTGTCCAACGAAGTGTCTTTGACCGGTTTATGGAGGGGCTGGAGAAATCCGTTAAAGCTTTTGCTGTGGGAGACCCCACGTTAGAAAGCACTGAGATGGGTCCGCTGGTTCACGCCTCCCACTTTGCCTCCGTGTCCTCCTATATGGACGGTGCAGATGTCGCATTCCGTGGAAGCACTCCCGAAGGCAAAGGCTATTGGTTTGCGCCAACTGTGTTGATGGCGCAAGGTCGAGATGACCGGTGCTTCACCGAAGAAATTTTTGGCCCAGTTGTCAGCGTGTATGCCTTCGAGGATGAGGCCGAAGCAATAGAGATTTCTAACTCCAGCGAATACGGCCTCTCCGGCTCCATCTGGACCAGAGATATCGGCCGTGGACTTCGAGTATCCAGAGCAATCGACAGCGGCAACTTATCTGTGAACTCACACTCGTCTGTTCGCTACAACACCCCCTTTGGTGGAATGAAGCAATCAGGCCTGGGCCGTGAACTAGGTCCAGATGCCCCGTTGCACTTCACCGAAGAAAAAAACGTTTTTATCCCCACTGACTAAGACTTAACAAAGGAGAACACAGTGGCTATCGAAAAAATCGATCTCACCCAGAGATTAGCCGGCAAAGTTGCCGTCATCACCGGAGGTGCCAGTGGTATTGGGCTGGCAACAGCCAGACGCTTTGCAGCCGAAGGCGCCAAAGTTGTTATCGGTGACATGGACCCCACCACCGGTGAAAAAGCAGCTAAAGAAGTAGGTGGTGCATTTATCCAGGTCAACGTTGCAGATGAAGACCAGGTCAATAACCTCTTCGACAAGACCGTTGAAATGTTTGGCAAGGTTGACATCGCCTTCAACAACGCTGGAATTTCTCCTGCAGATGACGACAGCATCGAAACGACAGAACTGCCTGCCTGGCAAAAAGTTCAAGATGTGAACCTGAAAAGCGTCTACCTGTGTTGCCGTGCAGCTCTTCGTCACATGACCAAGCAGGGAAGCGGTTCCATCATTAACACCGCATCCTTCGTAGCCGTAATGGGTAGTGCTACCAGCCAGATTTCTTACACTGCCTCAAAGGGTGGTGTGTTGGCCATGAGCCGCGAACTGGGTGTGCAATTTGCCCGTCAAGGAATCCGTGTCAATGCACTGTGCCCCGGGCCCGTAAATACCCCTTTGCTGCAAGAACTCTTTGCCAAAGACCCCGAGCGTGCACAGCGTCGCCTCGTTCACATCCCTGTGGGTCGTTTTGCCGAAGCAACAGAGCTTGCTGCAGCGGTCGCCTTCCTCGCTAGTGATGATGCATCCTTTATTACCGGATCTACATTCCTTGTTGATGGCGGAATCTCCGGAGCGTATGTCACTGCCCTATAACGAGCAGATCATGACAGATATCGTCAGTCCAGGAAGTCAGAGCTTCCCACCCTTGGTGGGAAGCTCTCTCCTGCTGACAAAAATTCGTGGTGGGAATGCCTACGAAGAAACTGTTGCCAGGCTTTTACACACCATCCGATTAGGTCTTGTCCACCCCGGTGAACAGCTCCCCCCTGAGCGGGAACTGGCCACCATGCTGGATGTCTCTCGTGACACCATTCGTGAGGCAACTAGCTCGCTCGCTGATGCTGGTTATTTGGTTATCCGTCGCGGACGTTATGGGGGAACGTTTGTTACTGACCATATTCCTGAGTCTGCTGTTGTGTTAGGTCGTGATGGAGAACTTCGTGAACAAGAAACTCTCACAGCCCAAGAAATAGAAGACGTGTTGATTTATCGCACAGTGATTGAAACAGGTGCTGCCTTTCAGGCAGCACTCACTGACCTCAGTGCGGAATCACGCGATGCGCTCTGGCACGCACACCTTGATACGAAATCTTCTAGCAGTGAAGACTATCGCCGCCTTGATTCCCGCCTTCACCTCATGATTGCTGAAGTAACCGGGTCAAATGCGTTAGTCAATGAGGTTGCACAATCGCGCATGAAAATCAATGAGTTACTCAATAACTTCCCGCTGCTTGCGCCAAATATTGCCCACTCCAGCCAACAACACGAAGAAATTGTCATGGCAATCTTAACTGGCCAAGCCCAGCAGGCCTCAGATGCGATGCGCGCTCACTTGGAAGGTAGCTCCGCACTCATTCACGGCTTTTTGGATTAACTTTTGTGGAGGGATGCCTCAAGCTTGGCGCCTTCAACATCCACATCCGGAAGGATTTTATCCAACCAGCGTGGAAGCCACCATGCGCCCTTGCCCAAGAGTGACATCAGTGCGGGGACCAGCAACAAGCGCACGATGAAGGCGTCGAAGAGCACACCAAAGGCCAACCCAAATCCAACAGGTCGAATCATCGCGGTGTGAGAGAAGATGAAGCTTCCAAAGACCGAAATCATGATGATGGCGGCCGCAATCACCACAGAACGGCTGAGGTGAACACCAAAGTTGATGGCGTCCTTGGGTTTCATGCCATGCACGTATGCTTCGCGCATACCTGAGGCCAAGAAGAGCTGGTAGTCCATGGCCAGACCAAACAAAATACCAATCAGCATGGTGGGCAGGAAGTTCAAAACAGGCCCCGGATCATGAACATCAAACACGGCACCGAACCAGCCCCACTGGTAGACAGCAGTAACGGCTCCGAGTGTGGCGAAGACGGTAAGTAAGAATCCACCACTGGCAATCAGCGGAACTGCAATAGATCTAAAGACCAGCATGAGCAACAGCATGGACAAGATGATGACCGAGCCTAAGTAGATAGGGAGTGCATCAGCAAGCTTCTTCGAGATATCAATATTTGATGCGGCAAAACCGGTCACACCGATTTGAGCATCAAACTCAGATGAGAATTCTTGTTCCATGCCGCGAATCTCATTGACCACATTGGTTGTTTCTTCACTGGCGGGACCGCCCGTGGGAACAACCTGGAACATGATCTCATCGCCGGCTTCAGAGACGGCGGCTGGAATGGCGTAGGCCACGTTATCAATTTCAGAAAAACGCTCGGCAACATCAGCTTGGTAGTTCAACAGGTCATTACCTTCGAGCACTGAATCTGTTTTCACCACCACCACAACTTGTCCGTTAGCGCCGGGGCCAAAGTTGTCAGAAATCAATTGGTAGGCGCGGTACTGGGTACTATCAACGGGTTCACTTGAGCCATCAGGAAGACCCAAGCGCAGCGACAGCGCAGGGATTGAAATCACGCCCAAGACCAGGATTGACAATGCCACGGTCAGCCAGGGGTGTTTGGTGGCAAAGATCGGCTTATGCGCGTTCTTGGGCTCTTGGGCTTCTTTTTGAGCCTGAGTGTCGGCAAGCTTGGCACGTTCTTTCTTGTTCAAGACCTTCATTCCCAGCAAAGACATCAAAGCTGGGGTCATGGTGATGGCAATAAGCACAGCAAAGACAATCGCGATGGCACCGGTGGTTCCCATAAGACCCAGGAAGCCAATTCCCGTGATGTTCAACGCAACCAAAGCGATGACAACGGTCAAGCCGGCAAACACCACAGCATTACCGCTGGTGCCATTGGCCAAGGCAATGGATTCTTTAAGGTCCATACCCATCTTGAGCTGCCTGCGGTGGCGGTTGATCAAGAACAACGAGTAATCAATACCGACGGCCAGACCCAGCATCACCCCAAGGGCCGGAGTAGTAGAGGTCATCTCAACGACAGAGGCTAATCCCATGGTGATGGAGGCTGAGATACCCACACCAATGACTGCAGAGAGCAACGGCAGTCCAGCAGCAATCAACGTACCGAGCATCACGAACAATGTCACAGCGGCAATCAGCAAACCAATGAGTTCACCAATACCGACCAAGGAACCTAAATCAGAAGCCAGTTCTTTGGAATATTCAATCTCCACGCCTGGAACATTGGCATCTGTAAAGATCGCCATAACCTCATCTTTTTCAGATGTTTCAACTTCGGTAATTGGCTTAGAGAAGAAGATAGAAGAAATTGCTGTAGTGCCATCAGCAGAGACAGTGCTAAATCCTTCGGTGGCCTTCAGTAGACGTTCACCTGCGAGAAGTTCTGCTTGTGAGGACTTAAGTTCTGCAGAGCCAGAGTCAAGTTGAGCTTGAGCATCATCTAACGCAGAACGTTGCTGATCAATCTGTGCCTGTCCGGCTGCAATCTGAGAACGTCCTGCCGTGGCCATTTGTACTTGCTGAGTTGGCGCACCTGCTTGAGTGAGCTGAAGAATGGTTGCTTCGAGTTGGGCGGATTGTGTATCCAGCTGTTGCTGTGCTGCATCGAGCTGGGCATATCCTGCATCAATTTGTGCTTGAGCTGCATCGAGCTCATTTTGGCCATCAGCGAGGGCTAGTTTGCCATCTTCGATCTTTTGAGCGTTATCGGCAATCTCTTGCTCGGTGGTGAACGGGTTGAGCGTGGCATCAACAAAGGGAAGCTCATCGGCTTGAGCTAAGAGATCAGATAGTTGTTGCTCTTGCTCAGCAGTAAATGGTTCGCCATCAGTGGCATGAAAAACAAGACCTGCTGTTCCGCGTGAAGCATCAGGAAATGACTTCTTCAAGTTGTCGATCACTTGCTGGGCAGGAATACCTTCCACAGACATTGCCGTGGTGAGTTTGCCACCTGCAACGCTCATCCAGCCCACAGATAGCGCTAACAAAATGAGCCAGGATCCCAGAACAATCCAGGCTCGTTTGGCTGATAATGCGCCTAGGCGGTAGAGAAGAGTGGCCACGAAAAGCCCTTTCATTTTTGCAGATGTGCATTAATATATTTGCACTTGTGCAAAAATATTGCAAAATTGCTACGCTCATTCACATGGAATCCCCAGCAAACACTCTCGGCAGAAAACACAAGGTCTCTGAACGTGACATTCTTGCTGCCAGTTGGGAACTCTTTTCTACCCAGGGATACAGTGCCACCACCATGGCTCAAATTGCTGAACGCGTGGGAATTGCCAGGCGTTCACTCTTTAACTATTTCCCCCATAAAGAAGCGCTGCTTTTCCCGGGGATTGCAGATGTTCTCGAGGTCTTTAGTGAAGAACTCCTCAGCCGACCCCAGGATGAAGGCCTCTTAGAATCCGTCAGCGCATGCATGGTCATTGTTGATAAGGCAGCCAGTGATTTTGAAGGGCACTTTATTCCTACGCCCGAAATTGTTCAGGCCCAAAGCTCCCCTGCAGCCATCTCCTATATTCGTGAATACACTGTTGCTCGCATGCGCACCGTTGCACTCGAACGCTACAGCGACGATGTCCACGCAGAAGTAAAAGCAGGTCTCGTCGCAGCTATCACCGCACAAATTCTCACCGAAGCAATTAACATCTCCAACGTTGCAGATCCGATTTCACAGCGTAAAAATGTCAAGGTCGTCCTCTCCCAATTGGCAGAACTCTTTAGTTCACGGGCATGATTCAGCCGACTTTCAGCTACCTTTTGGAATAGTGAGAACTATGAGCGAGTATCCCATTGAACACCTCAGCGATGAGGATGCATGGAATCTTGTGCAGGCCAACCAAATTGGGCGTATCGCGAGCGCACGTCAAGGAGCCCCTGATATTTATCCTGTGAGCTACCTTGTCCACAATTGGAAGATTTATTTCCGAACCGGGATTGAATCTCGGCTTCGGAAAGATATTGAAGGCAATCTTGTTGCCTTTGAAGCAGCCCAACAAATGGACCGTGATTTTTCCAGCACCGTCATTTTAGGAATGGTGCGAGTTTTGGCAGAGGCAGAAGCCTCTCGAATGCTCGATCAGTTGCCCATTGTGGAATTTGCCCCCGAGAGCGACTACATCTGGATGGAGATAGACCCGAGCGAAGTTCGTGGTCGCAAACTCACTATTTTGTAGCAGGATGTGGTTCTGTCTTTATTCATTAGCTCACCCACCTCGGCTAGATTGAACATATGCGTTTACATGTGGCGGAACACCCTCTCATTACTCACAAACTCACCGTGCTGAGGGACAAAAACACTCCTTCCTCTGTGTTTCGATCCCTTGCCACAGAATTAGTAACACTTTTGGCCTATGAGGCCACACGTGAAGTGCGAGTTGAAAAGGTGACCATTGAAACACCGGTCACCACCACTGAAGGCGTGATGCTCAGTCACCCTAAACCTCTCGTTGTGCCTATCTTGCGCGCAGGCCTGGGCATGCTCGATGGCATGGTCGCCCTTCTCCCCTCAGCCGAGGTGGGCTTCTTAGGCATGGTGCGCGATGAAGAAACATTGCAACCGACCACCTACGCTGAACGTCTTCCCGATGACCTCACTGGTCGTCAATGTTTTGTTCTTGACCCGATGCTCGCCACCGGTGGTTCTCTTGTTGCCGCCATTAATTTCTTATTCCAACGCGGAGCAACAGATGTGACTGCTATTTGCCTACTGGGTGCCCCTGAAGGTGTGGCCGCTGTCGAAGCGGCAACCGAAGGCAAAAACGTCACTCTGGTGTTGGGTGCATTAGACGAGCGGCTCAACGAACACGGATACATTGTTCCTGGTCTCGGCGATGCCGGCGACCGCCTGTATGGAACGGTCTAAGACTCTGTTCTAAATCAGGCTCTTGGTGTGCCAGACAGTCTTGACTTCCGTGAAGGCCGTGATGCGCTCAAGCGAGGCCGCAGGAACTCCCTCAACGGGCTCCAGTGTGCGCATGAGTGTTGCTGCCGCAGCAATTTGAAGCTCAGCCCAATTCAGGTCCCCAGCTCCTGCCAAGTCCATAGCATTGATATCTGCGTGTGAAGCCATCCAGGGCGCAAGCTCACCGGGATTACCGGTCACAATGTTGATCACACCGCCTGGAACATCGCTGGTGGCCATGACCTCAGCGAAACTAATCGCAGCCAGTGGCGCGCTATATCTTGGCACCACAACAACCGTGTTTCCTGAGACAAGGATTGGTGCGATGGTGGCCACAAGCCCCAGTAATGAGCCTGAATTTTGCGGTGCAATGGCTCCGACAACACCGGTGGGCTCGGGAACGGACAAGTTAAAGTAGGGCCCTGAGACAGGGTTAGCTTGACCTGCGACCTGGGTGTATTTATCCGCCCAGCCGGCATACCAAATCCACAAATCAATAGCTTTATCTACTTGCGCTTCGGCACTCTTTGCACTGACACCTTCAACCTGAACAATCTCGTCAATAAATTGTTCGCGGCGGCCTTCGAGTACCTCTGCAATTCGGTAGAGCACCTGACCACGGTTATATGAGGTCGTGCCACTCCAGCCAGACACAGCTGCGCGAGCTGCAACAACAGCATCGCGAACATCTTTTCTTGACCCCCAGGCAGCATTCGCAATGAAAACACCCTTAGGTGTGGAGACGGGGTATACCCGTCCAGATTCACTGCGGGGGAATTTTCCACCGATGAAGAGTTTGTAGGTTTTGGGAACAGCGAGACGACTCATCGTGAGCCCCCTTCCAGATACGCAGCTAATCCTGAAATGCCACCTTCACGGCCAAAGCCTGATTCTTTGTAGCCCCCGAAAGGACTTGAGGGATCAAATTTGTTGAAGGTATTCGCCCAGATCACACCGGCACGAAGCTGATCGGCAACAGCAAGTACTCGGCTGCCCTTTTCACTCCAGATACCAGCGGACAAACCGTAGGGAGTGTTGTTCGCTTTAGCAATGGCTTCTGCGGGTGTGCGGAAGGTCATCACCGAGAGCACAGGTCCAAAGATTTCCTCGCGAGCAATCGTGTGACTAGGGGAAACGGAGGTGAAGATTGTGGGAGCAAACCAGAATCCCTTCTTCGGGATGTCACATGCTGGACTCCAACGTTCAGCTCCTTCTTTTTCACCCTTTTTCGCCAGAGCCGTAATACGCTGCAGCTGTTCTTTGGAGTTAATGGCTCCGATGTCGGTGTTCTTATCTAGGGGATCACCCAAACGCAGAGTGGATAAGCGTTTTTTGAGCTTGGCCATGACTTCGTCATGCACATTTTCTTGAACTAACAGGCGGCTTCCTGCGCAGCAGACATGGCCTTGGTTGAAGAAGATTCCGCTGACAATACCTTCAATGGCTTGATCCATCGCGGCATCGTCAAAGACGATATTGGCACCCTTACCGCCCAGTTCGAGTGTGAGCTTGGTGGGAGTTCCGGCCACAGCACGGGCAATCTCCCGACCTACCGCTGTGGAGCCTGTGAAGGCAATCTTGTTCAGGCCAGAGTGGTTGACCAGGGTGCGGCCCGTTTCTCCGGCACCGGTAATGATGTTCACTACACCTGCGGGCAAATCTGCTTGCTGACAAATCTCTGCAAACAACATCGCGGTGAGCGGAGTTGTTTCTGCAGGCTTGAGTACCACCGTGTTTCCTGCCGCGAGCGCAGGGGCAATTTTCCACGCAAGCATGAGCAGGGGGAAGTTCCAGGGAATAACTTGTCCAGCAACACCTAAAGCTTTCGGATTGGCCCCTAAGCCTGCGTGCTCGAGCTTGTCAGCCCATCCGGCGTAGTAAAAGAACCAGGCTGCCACAAGCGGAATATCGACATCGCGGGTTTCTTTGATGGGCTTGCCGTTATCCATCGTTTCGGCAACGGCAAGTTCACGGGCACGTTCTTGGATCAGACGCGCGATGCGGAACAGGTACTTTCCCCGGTCAGCACCCGACATTTTTGACCAGACCGTGTCATATGCTTTTCGGGCTGCGGACACAGCACGGTCAACATCGGCTTCATTAGCCGTGGCGAACGTCGCAAGATGTTTTTCGGTTGAGGGAGAGATGCTGGCAAAGGCTCCGCCTCTGCCGTCGACAAACTCACCGTTGATAAACAGGCCGTACGTCTCGCGTAAATTCACGATTGCCGTTGATTCGGGAGCGGGTGCGTAATTTAAGAATGTCATGAGAGTCCTAGTCGAGTGTCACGTAGTCTGCGCCGGAATAGTGGCCTGTGGAGAGCTTTTGGCGTTGTAAAAGCACATCGTTGAGCAAACTTGATGCGCCGAATCTAAACAGGTGGGGAACAAGCCAGTCTTCTCCGACTGTCTCGGCAACCACAACAAGATATTTGATGGCGTCTTTGGTGGTTTTGATTCCACCAGCAGGCTTAACGCCTATTTTTTCGCCCGTTGCGAGGTGCCAGTCTCGAACAGCTTCCAGCATAAGTAAGGTGACAGGAAGTGTGGCAGCTGGGGCTACTTTACCGGTGGAGGTTTTAATGAAATCGGCTCCGGCTAACATGGCCAACCAGGAGGCTTTCTTGACGTTGTCGTAGGTGACGAGTTCGCCTGTTTCTAAAATCACTTTGAGGTGTGCGTGTGAGCCATCAGGGCGAATACAAGCTTTTTTCACGGCAACAATTTGTTGGAATACTTTCCACCAGTTTCCAGCAAGGAATGCACCTCGGTCGATGACCATATCTATTTCGTCTGCACCAGCTTTCACCGCTTCTGTGGTGTCAGCAATCTTGATTTTCAGCGATGAACGACCGCTGGGAAATGCTGTGGCAACGGCGGCAACACTAATTTTTCCTTTGTCGGGATCTCCATGCATCTCACCCAGTGCGTCAACAGCGTAGGGAACCATGTCTCCATACACACACACTGCGGCAACCTGTGGGGTGGTGGGGTCTGAAGCATCAGGAACCATCGCTTTTGCCACCAAGGTGCGCACTTTGCCCGGGGTGTCAGCCCCCTCCAGTGTGGTCAAGTCAATGAGGCGAATAATGGTGTCGATGGCCCACGCTTTAGAAGTTGTTTTGATGCTCCGAGTGGCTAAATCACTGGCACGAGCTTCCAAGCCAACCGCGTCTACACCAGGCAACGAATCGAGAAAACGGGCCAGGGAACTGGCCGTCAGTGTGGAAGCTTCAGGGATAGAGCGCATCTGTCCACACTACTGGGAAAGGCCCCCTACTAGCTGATGTTTTCCGGCTAGTGGTGGCTTAGGATGAGTGAATGGATTCTCCAATCAACAGCCCCGAAGACCTTCTCAATCCCCTGACTAACAGTGCCGTGGACCCCTTTGAAGTGGCCCGCGAA